>CAMLRV010000009.1 GCA_946482495.1 uncultured Flavobacteriia bacterium | reverse complement strand
TGCTTCTGCAAATACAATCTTTTTAGGATCTGTTTTCGCTCTGTTGGTTAGTAATTTAACGATTTTATTGTCGCCACCTAAACGTTCTTGTAAATCATCGGCGTATTTTTTCCAGTCTGTAATTTCAATATCAGCAACTCCACTTTCCATTGCCGCTTTGGCTACAGCTGGAGAAACCGTTGAAATTAATCGTGGATCGAAAGGTTTTGGGATAATATAATCCTTACCAAAAACCAATTTTTTCTCACCGTAAGCAATGTTTACTTGTTCTGGAACGGGCGTTTTTGCTAATTCTGCTAAAGCTCTAACCGCAGCCATTTTCATCGCTTCGTTAATTTTTCTGGCTCTAACATCTAATGCACCACGGAAAATGTATGGAAATCCTAATACGTTATTCACTTGGTTCGGATAATCAGAACGGCCTGTAGCCATAATGATATCTTCACGAGTTGCTACTGCTACGTTATAATCAATTTCAGGTTCCGGATTGGCCATCGCAAACACAATTGGATTGGCCGCCATGGATAATAACATTTCTGGTTTTAAAATATTGCCAACCGATAAGCCTAAAAACATATCGGCATCTTTTATAATTTCTGATAATGGTCCTGGATCACATGATTTCGCATAACGCATTTGTAATTCAGAAATATCATCTCTACAAGTGGTTAGCAATCCATTCACATCAAACATGTATAAATTTTCTGGTTTTACTCCTAAAGCCACATATAAATTTGAACAAGCTAATGCTGCAGAACCTGCTCCAGAAACCACAACTTTTATTTTAGAAATATCTTTTTCAGCTAATTCTAAAGCATTTAATAAAGCTGCTGAAGAAATAATGGCTGTTCCATGCTGGTCGTCATGCATCACAGGAATGTCTAATTCTTCTACCAATCTTCTTTCAATTTCGAAAGATTCTGGTGCTTTAATATCTTCTAGATTAATTCCTCCGAAAGTTGGAGCAATGTTTTTTACGGTTGCAATGAATTCTTCTATGTCTTTTGTACCAACTTCAATATCAAAAACATCAATATCCGAAAAGATTTTGAACAACAAACCTTTTCCTTCCATCACAGGTTTGGATGCTTCCGGACCGATATCGCCTAATCCTAAAACGGCAGTACCGTTTGAAATTACAGCGACTAAATTTCCTTTTGCAGTATATTTATAAACGTTATTGATATCTTTTGCAATCTCTAGGCATGGTTCCGCTACACCTGGCGAATACGCTAAAGATAAATCTCTTTGGGTAGCATATTTTTTTGTAGGAACTACCTGAATTTTTCCTGGAGTCGGTTTGGCGTGATATAGTAAGGCTTCTCTTCTTTTATTATTACTTTTAGACATATAGTATCATTTGCATCGACTTACAAAGATAAAATTTGCAATGATAAAACCATAAATATTACTCCAAAAAAACGATTTTTCTTATGAAATACAGTTTTTAGGATGTTTTTGTCTGAATTATTTGGGAAGTGAATGAAAAAAAACAGTTAAATTTTAAATTTTACAACCAACCACGCGAAAGGATTTGCGCGGTAGCAATGATTTTTCAGAAATTAAATATTTTAAAAAAGAGATTTGGTAATATTTAGTAGATTTGTTTAGAAGTTGATTTAAGACAAAGCAAGATGATGAAATTTTTAAATGAATTATTTGTATCGAAACCGAAAGAAAATCTTTTTTTTAAGGTTTTTAAACAAACATTTCCAAAAGATGTTGATTTTACTGATTCAAAGGTTTTTCATCTTAAATCTTTTGAATATACTGACTCAAACATGGAATTATTTGAAAGTAATATTGAAAGTAAGGATTTTTTCAAAGTATTAGAAAAATTAGAATACAATTCACAATCCAATAATGTTGAGATTTATTATGTAATAAATCCAGAAGAAAAAAACGTTATTTATATGTTATCTGACCCATTTGAATTATTTGAAAAAGAATATGTTATGAAAGAATACAAGATTGTTCTTGACAACAATATTCTTTCATTAACCACAGTAAAACAAATAAAACCTTAAAACAATTCTCCTTGATTAAATCCTTTAATTTTTCCTAAATGTTTATAGGCTTTTTCTGTAGCTTCACGACCACGAGGTGTGCGCATTAAAAAGCCCTCTTGAATTAAAAATGGTTCGTAAACTTCTTCGATAGTTTCTCCATTTTCGGAAACGGCAGTTGCTAAAGTGGTTAATCCTACTGGCCCTCCTTTGAATTTATCAATAATGGTAGTTAAAATTTTATTGTCCATTTCGTCTAAACCATTTGCGTCAACATTTAAAGCTTTTAAGGCATAACGTGCAATTTCCACGTCAATTCTTCCGTTTCCTTTGATTTGCGCAAAATCTCTAACGCGACGTAATAATGCATTCGCGATACGAGGTGTTCCTCTACTTCGTCCTGCAATTTCAATTGCCGCTTCTAAATCGATAGGCACGTTTAAAATTCCTGCACTTCTTTCGATAATTGTCGCTAATAACTCCGTATTGTAGTAATGCAAACGACTTTGAATTCCGAAACGTGCACGCATTGGTGCGGTTAACAATCCAGAACGTGTTGTGGCTCCAACTAAAGTAAACGGATTTAAATTAATTTGAACCGAACGCGCATTTGGTCCCGATTCAATCATGATGTCGATTTTATAATCTTCCATGGCAGAATACAAATATTCTTCCACGATTGGCGACAAACGATGAATTTCGTCAATAAACAATACATCACGCTCCTCTAAATTAGTAAGTAAACCAGCTAAATCGCCTGGTTTATCTAAAACTGGACCAGATGTGATTTTAATTCCCACGCCCAATTCGTTGGCTAAAATACTAGCCAAAGTAGTTTTTCCTAAACCTGGAGGTCCATGAAAAAGCGCATGATCCAAAGCTTCACCACGCTGATTCGCAGCGGCAACAAATATTTTCAAGTTTTCAAGCACATGGTCTTGACCTGCAAAATCGTCAAAACTTAACGGTCGCAGTGCTTTTTCAATATCTATTTCTTGCGGTGTAAAACGCTCTTTGTTGGGATCTAAATTTTCATTCATGTTACAAATATAACTAAAGTTGGGAGTTGGGAGTTTGGAGTTGGGAGTTTTTTTTGTTTTCAATTACAGATTGGAGAAATTATTAAAATTTTAAATCTCTTAATTTTCGTCACGCGGATTGAAAGGATTTTCTGGAAATGTCTTTGAATTTTCAGTTTTGTTCTTAAACGTATTCTTGCGTGAGGGATAGCAGTGGAGCTCTTTTTTGTTTCGATTTTTTTCGGAATAAAAAAAGCGGGAACGTATAGCCCGACCTGAAAGGGCACGCCCAAATTAATATTTATGTATGGCTGATTTTTAATGCTATTGAACTTTGACATTTAAAAAGTATCTTTGTAAAAAAATAAGCTATGATAATTTATAACGTTACTATAAACATTGACGAAAGCGTTCACGACAAATGGTTAAACTGGTTGCGAACCAAACATATTGATGAAGTTTTAGCAACTGGCTGTTTTTATAAAGCAAAACTTTCTAAAGTTTTAGTGGAAGAAGAAATGGGTGGAACAACTTATTCTGTTCAATACTTTGCGGAAAACAATGAAAAACTACAAGATTACTACAAAATACACGCTTCTAAATTGAGAGAAGAAGGTATGCGCTTGTTTGGTGATAAGATGTTAGCTTTTAGAACCGAGTTAGAAGTGATTAATGAATTTTACGGTAACGGAAACTAGTCTATTTACGATTTACGATTTGTGATTTACGAAGTAGAATTTAAGATTTTTAATATTTAATACAACCCAATTATGTCAGTTAAAGCCAAAAAACATTTAGGTCAGCATTTCTTAACAGATGAAAGTATTGCACAACAAATTGCCGATTCGTTAATTGGTTCTAACTATAATAAAGTTTTGGAAATTGGTCCTGGAATGGGTGTTTTAACCAAATACTTATTAGAAAAACCATACGAAACTTACGTAGCTGAAATTGATAAAGAATCAGTAGAATATTTACAGGTTCATTATTTAAAATTAGCTCAAAATATTTTTTCTTTAGATTTTTTAAAACACGATTGGCAAACGGCTTTCAACAATGAGCAATTTGCAATAATTGGGAATTTCCCATATAATATTTCGACACAAATTGTTTTTAAAACTTTAGAGCTTCGTGATTATGTTCCAGAATTTTCTGGAATGTTTCAGAAAGAAGTAGCCGAAAGAATTTGCAGCAAAAAAGGAAACAAAGTGTATGGAATTTTATCGGTTTTAGCACAAGCTTTTTACGATGTAGAATACTTATTTACAGTGCCGCCAACGGTTTTTAATCCGCCACCGAAAGTGGATTCTGGTGTCATGCGCATGATTCGTAAAGAAAATTATAAATTACCTTGTGATGAAAAATTATTATTCACAGTGGTTAAAACGGCTTTTAACCAAAGAAGAAAAACCTTACGAAATAGCTTAAAAAGTTTAAATTTATCTGATAAATTACAAGAAGATACTATCTTTGCACTAAGACCAGAACAATTGTCTGTTGAAGAATTCATTGCTTTAACTCAAAAAATCGCTGCCGATGGAATTTAAAATCAGTAAAGAACTTATCACGCAAATCGAAAGTTTAATTCAACAAAATAACATTGTAGAATTAGAAAGCGTTTTGCATGAAATCCACTTTGCCGATATTGCTGAAATTATGAATGACTTGGAAACTTCTGAAGCCATTTTTATTTTCAACTTATTAAATTCTGAAATTACAGCAGAAATATTACTTGAACTTGATGATGAAGTTCGTGAAAACATTTTACGAAGTTTATCGGCAAAAGAAATTGCAGAAGAGCTTGACGAATTAGACACGGATGATGCGGCGGATATTATTGCCGAATTACCACAATCTAAAAAAGCGCAGGTAATTTCTGAGCTAGAAGATGTTGAGCACGCTAAAGATATTGTTGACCTTTTACGTTACGACGAAAATACTGCTGGTGGTATTATGGCGAAAGAGTTGGTAAAAGTAAACGAAAACTGGAATGTTTTAACTTGCGTGAAAGAAATGCGAGCGCAAGCCGAAAATGTAACTCGTGTTCATTCTATTTATGTAGTGGATGACGAAGATCGTTTAAAAGGACGTTTGTCGTTAAAGGATTTATTAACCACTTCTACCAAAACGCAAATTGGCGACATTTATATTAAGAAAGTGGACTATGTTCGTGTAGACACGAAAGATGTGGAAGTGGCTCGAATCATGCAGAAGTATGACTTGGAAGCCATTCCGGTTATTGATGAATTAGACCGTTTGGTGGGAAGAGTTACGATTGATGATATTATCGATATCATTAAAGAAGAAGCCGACAAAGATTACCAGTTAGCAGCCGGGATCTCGCAAGACGTTGAGGCGGATGATAGCATTTTAGAATTAACCAAAGCGCGTTTGCCTTGGTTGGTTTTAGCATTATTTGGTGGATTTATTTCTGTTAAGGTGTTGAGTATTTTCGAACCTTCAATGGAAAGTCACAGAACATTATTGTTTTTTACACCACTTATTGCGGCAATGGCTGGAAATGTAGGTGTACAATCGAGTGCGATTGTGGTACAAGGTTTGGCGAATAACTCGTTAACCGGAACACTTTGGAATCGTTTACTGAAAGAATTATCCTTGAGTTTGTTAAATGGTACAATTTTATCAATTATTTTAATATTAGGCACACATTTTATCCTTGGCTACCCTTTTCTTATCGGAATTACGGTTTCTGCAGCTTTATTAACGGTAATTGTCATCGCTTCCTTAGTTGGAACCTTTATTCCAATAATTTTAGACAAATATGGAATTGATCCCGCTTTAGCTACAGGACCATTTATCACCACAAGTAATGACATCATGGGAATTGTAATTTACTTTTCCATTGCCAAATTAATTTTAGGATTATAAATAAAGATAAAAACAAAAAACCTGCATCTGTAGGGTTTTTGTTTTTATAAGTTTTTACCACGCGAAAGATTAACTTCGTTGCATTTCATTTGGCGCGGTTGTGGTGGGATACTTATCTTTTATCAAGAGATATAACTTCTATATTTACTTCTTGACCGTCTTTTAGTTTTTCTTTAGAGAATCCTTTAGTAAAATTGGCAGAACCATAAATATTTGTCCCTCTAATTATAAATCTATATTCTTCTATAGAGTCAACTTTTATCTCAACTGAACCAGTAGAATTCGTAATGTATTCAGCTATTTTTACATACTTTCTTGTTGGAAACCCAAATTTTGTTATTCTAACATCAATAGTATCAAACTTATTAACTCTACGTTGCTTCGTTTTACCATCAATGGAATTGATTTTTATAGTAATTTGATTGTCTAAATTATTTTTTGTACAACTTGAAACTAGCATAGCTACAAAGTAAATATATATAATTTTCTTTCTCATAATTTAATTAGGTGACAGATTCAAATAACTTGATAGCATAACAAATATACAATTTCAAACAATAAAAAACTCCCAATTTACATTGGGAGTTTTGTATATATTTTAGTGGTGTAATTCCACTTCACCTTCTTTCATTGGTGTGGTTTGCGGTACGAAATCTTCGTCCCAACCTGGCTTACTGTAGTCGTATGGCCAACGGTGTACAGCTGGGATTTCTCCTGGCCAGTTTCCGTGCATGTGCTCAACTGGAGCAGTCCACTCTAATGTAGTTGAACGCCATGGATTCATTGGTGCTTTTTTACCTTTGAAAATACTGTAGAAGAAGTTCCAGAAGAAAACCAATTGGAACGCAGCTCCTACTAAAGCGAACATAGTAATTAATACGTTTGTATCTGCTAACTCGTCAAATAATGGGAAGTTAGAGTTTGTGTAGTAACGACGTGGTAAACCTGCCATTCCGATAAAGTGCATTGGGAAGAATACTCCATAAGCACAAACTGCAGTTACCCAGAAGTGGATATAACCTAAAGTTTTGTTCATCATTCTACCGAACATTCTTGGGAACCAGTGGTACACCCCTGCGAAGAATCCGTATAATGCAGAGATACCCATTACTAAGTGGAAGTGAGCCACAACGAAATATGTATCGTGAACGTTAATATCTAAAGTACTGTCTCCTAAAATGATTCCAGTTAAACCTCCAGTGATGAAAGTCGATACTAAACCAATAGAGAATAACATACCTGGGTTTAATTGTAAGTTACCTTTCCAAAGTGTAGTAATGTAGTTAAATGCTTTTACTGCAGATGGAATTGCAATTAATAATGTTGTAAATGTAAATACCGAACCTAAGAATGGATTCATACCTGAAATAAACATGTGGTGACCCCAAACGATTGTAGATAAGAATGCAATTGCGATAATAGAAGCAATCATGGCTCTATAACCGAAAATTGGTTTTCTAGAGTTAGTTGCAATTACCTCAGAAGTAATTCCTAAGGCTGGTAATAATACAATATATACTTCAGGGTGACCTAAGAACCAGAATAAGTGCTCAAATAGTACTGGAGAACCACCTTGGTAATGTAAAACTTCACCTTTAATGAAAATATCAGATAAGTAGAAAGAAGTTCCGAAACTTCTATCGAAGATTAATAATAAAGCTGCAGAGAATAATACAGGGAATGAAATTACCCCGATAATTGCAGTAATAAAGAAAGCCCAAACTGTAAGTGGCAATCTTGTCATAGTCATCCCTTCAGTTCTTAAATTGATAACAGTTACGATATAATTTAAAGATCCCATTAATGAAGAGGCAATGAAAATAGCCATAGAAACTAACCATAATGTCATACCTAATCCAGAACCATTGATAGCTTCAGGTAATGCAGAAAGAGGTGGATAAATTGTCCAACCTGCAGAAGCAGGACCTGATTCTACGAATAAAGAAATAATCATGATGATACATGAGATAAAGAACATCCAGAAAGATAACATATTCATGAAACCAGACGCCATATCTCTTGCTCCAATTTGTAATGGAATAAGTAAATTACTAAACGTACCTGATAATCCTGCAGTTAACACGAAGAATACCATGATAGTACCGTGAATAGTTACTAAAGCTAAGTAAATATCATTTCTCATAACTCCACCTGGAGCCATTTTTTCACCTAAGAAAATTTTAAAAACTTCGAAAGATTCCTCTGGCCAAGCAATTTGCATTCTGAAGAATAAAGATAAAACTACCCCAATTATTCCCATTAACAAACCTGAAATTAGGTACTGCTTAGCAATCATTTTATGATCAATACTAAAAATATATTTAGTAATGAAAGTATCTTTATGATGACCGTGATCGTGTGACATAATAATTATATTATTTTTTGAATCTTAATTTAATTTTTTGCTACTACTGCTACTTTAGCTGAATCTACTGCAACTTTAGCTGTATCAGCAATTTTTGCTACTGGAGAAGTTGCTTCTTCTTTAGGAGCATTAGCTTCTTTAACTTGCTCAGCAATAGTTTTTTGAGACGCTAACCATTTTTTGTAATCTGCTTCAGACTCTACTACAATTTTTAATTGCATGTTGTAGTGAGATGCTCCACAAATTTTATTACATAATAATAAGTAATCAAAAGTATATGGTTCTAATGCAGGTTTACCTTGAGCCATTAATTCTTGAGATTTTTTAGCTCTAATTTTGTTGATCCCAGCTACTTTAGTCATCATCATCTTAGTGTTACGCATATCTGCAGTAGTAAGAGTTGGAACAAAAGCAAATTCTGTAACCATACCAGGAACACAGTTCATTTGCGCTCTAAAGTGAGGCATATAAGCTGAGTGTAATACATCTTGAGAACGCATTCTGAAATGTATCTTTTTACCAACTGGTAAATGGATTTCAGTAACTACTTTATCATCTTGTGATGCTGGATCAGACATATCAACTCCTAAAGTGTTTACATCTTTAATATAACGCACATTGGCTTTACCTAAAGTATTGTCGGCACCAGAGTAACGAGCTTCCCAAGAAAATTGTTTAGCATATAATTCAACGTTGATTACTTCTTCGTCTTCATCAACATACATGATTTGATTCCAAGTATATAATCCGTATAGAATTAAAACTGCTAATACAATAACTGGAATGATTGTCCAAATAGCTTCTAACTTATTGTTATCCGCAAAGTATAATGCTTTTTGACCTTCTTTACCTCTGTATTTAAATGCAAAATAATGTAATAAAAACTGAGTAAGAGTTTGTACAAAAAAGATAATTACGAATGAAATATTCATTAAGCTATCATAATCTTTTCCGTGTTCTGAAGCTGGTGTATCTAAAACAAAACTTCCGCATTTTACAAAAGAAACAATTGTAACAATGTATATAAATGCTACAAACGCAAACATTAAATATCCATTTATATTGTTGTCTCTATCATTAGCAACTCCAGAGTCATTTCTTTGAGCTCCTAATTGTGTTAGACTAAATATCTTAGATAATTGCCATGCTGCAACACCTAATAAAACTATGATTAAAAGTATCAATAAACCGTTCATTTGTTTATTTCGTTAATTAATTATTAATAATGAAAATGCTTGCTTTCGTCAATATAAGGATTTCCTTCAGACTCTAATGGTGCTTTTGTTAATGCTGTAAATACAACAAAAATAAACAATCCAGCGAAGAAAAGTACTGAACTAATTTCAGAGATTCCAATAAACCATTGATCACCAACAGTAGCAGGCATAATCATATTGAAGAAATCAATATAGTGTCCTGATAATATTACGATACCAGCCATAACAACAACCCAATTAAGGCGTTTGAAGTCTGCATTCATTAATATTAATAAAGGGAAAACGAAATTCATAACCACCATTCCAAAGAAAGGTAAATTATATTTTTCAATACGAGTTACAAAATAAGTAACCTCTTCTGGGATATTAGAATACCACATTAACATGAATTGTGAGAACCATAAGTATGTCCAGAATACACTGATACCAAACATAAATTTAGCTAAATCATGTAAGTGTGATTTATTAACATCTGGTAATAAACCTTTATTTTTTAAGTAAATAGTAATCATAGTAATTACAGTGATACCACTTACGAAGAAACTTGCAAATACATACCATCCGAATAATGTACTGTACCAGTGTGGGTCAACAGACATTACCCAATCCCAAGACATGATTGACTCAGAAACGATAAAGAATACTAAGAATGTAGCAGCAGCTTTATAGTTTTTCTTGAAGAATGATAAATCTTTAGTTTGATCTAATTTTAAAGAGTTCTTTCTAGAAACGAATCTATATAAATTCCAACCACCTAAGAAAATAACTGCTCTAATTAAGAAGAATGGAATATTTAAAAACCCTGTTTTTCCTTGAATTAAATGATCATGTTTTACAACTTCTGGATCCATCCAAATAAAGATATGACTATAATGGAAAGCAGCAGCTAATAATAATAAGAAGAAAATAATTGAACCAGGTAATAAGTAACTAGTTACACCTTCCATTACTCTAAATAAGATTGGAGACCAACCCGCTTGTGAAGCCCATTGAATTGCATAGAAAGCTAAAGCTCCAACAGCAATTAACATAAAGAAAATACAAGCAACATACAAAGCAGACCATGGTTTGTTTTGTAATTGGTGTAATACATGCTCTACGTGTCCTTTGTGTTCGGCAGCATGATCAACTTCTACTTTGTGGAATTTACTTACGTAAATATCACTTTTATGATTAGATTCAACAGGAGCAACTGCTACAACAGTAGAATCATGCTCAGCGTGAGCTGTATCAACAACAACATGAGCTACTTCATGTTTTAAAGTATCTACAACTTCAGCTTCATGAGTTGCTGCTTCGTGAGAACCATGTTCTTCAACTTTTGCATGTTCGTCATGAGTAGCATCAGAATGAGATGTTGCTGCATGAGTATCGTGGTGTGCTCCACCATGATGAGCTTCTTGCTCTTTTAAAATTGCTTCTACATCTTCAGTAGTTTTAGGTGCAGTCCAGAAACCGTAACCGATTCCTAAAATACCTAATACCATTAAGGCAAATGAAAAGCTTTTTAATCTACTAGAAAACTGGTACATATTTTTATTATTTTCAAAAAAGTAATACTATTTTAATTCTGATTTAAGTTTCATCACATAATCAGCCACTTGCCATCTTTCTTCTTTTGACAACTGATTTGCGTGAGAACCCATTGAGTTTAAACCGTACGTTGCCACGTGAAATACGCTACCAACAGTAATCTCTCTATCTTTATAACTAGGAACACCTAGGAATTTTTCTCTTTTTACCAAATTTCCTTTTCCATCACCACCTTCACCGTGACAAATTGAACAATAAATAGTAAATAATTCTTTACCTCTTTCTGAATCAATTTGATCCGCAGTTAAAGGAGAAACATTTGATTTAGAAGCTACATATCCTTCAGGAGTATTTGGGATTTCGTATGGTACAAAACCTCTTTTTATAGTTCCTGAAGCTGGAATTTGACCTTCTTTACCTTTTTCTCCAGTAGGCGAATTGAAAACATTAGACTCACTATATGTTTCGTAAGAAACTGGTTCATACATGTTTGGAAAAAACTGGTAATTTGGCGCAGATTTATCAAAACAAGACGTCATCATTAATGATAATCCAACGAATGACATTATTTTTAAAACACTTTTCATATTCTCTTAATGCTTATCAATTACTTTAACTTCTACTGCTCCAGTGCTTTTAAAGAAAGAAACTAATTCTTCTTCATTACCATGAACTCCAACTTCCATTAAGAAATGATCATCTGTAGTTCTTACATCAGGATTTTCTGCTTGTTTGAATGGCCATAATTTACTTCTCATATAAAAAGTGATAACCATTAAGTGCGCTGCGAAAAATACAGTTCCTTCAAACATTACAGGCACAAATGCTGGCATATTTTGGTAAAATGCCATACTTGGCTTTCCACCGATATCTTGCGGCCAATCTGCAATCATGATGAATCTTAACAAAGAAGCATAAACACTAAGTCCTACAACTCCGTATAAAAAGGCACAAATTGCAATTCTTGTTCCTGCTAACCCCATTGCTTTATCTAGTCCGTGAACTGGAAATGGAGTATAAATTTCTTCAATATGATGATGTGCAGCTTTTGTTTTTTTAACTGCAGCTAGTAAAATATCATCGTCGTTATAAATAGCGTGTACTACTTTATTACTCATAATCTTATATATTAATGATGATCGTGTCCTTCGTGTCCATGAGAATCGTGGTGGTGCTCTGGTTTAGCATCTCCTCTTTCTCTTTTAAAATTCTCTCCAGAAGATTTTAAGATAGTCTTAACCTCTGCTTGAGCAATTACTGGGAAACTTCTAGAGTATAGTAAGAATAATACGAAGAAGAAACCAATAGTTCCAATATAAATACCTGCATCCACAAATGTTGGTTGGAACATTGTCCATGAAGACGGTAAATAATCTCTATGTAATGAAGTAACAATGATTACGAAACGCTCAAACCACATTCCAACGTTTACCACGATAGAAATAATGAAAGAGAAAGCAATACTTGTTCTTAATTTTTTAGACCACATAAACTGAGGTGAGAATACGTTACAAGTCATCATTAACCAATATGACCACCAGTAAGGTCCTGTTGCTCTGTTTAAGAAAGCATATTGTTCGTACTCAACTCCAGAATACCAAGCAACGAATAATTCAGTAATATAAGCACAACCTACGATAGAACCAGTAATCATGATTACGATGTTCATTAATTCAATATGTTGAACTGTTATATAATCTTCTAAGTTTGATACTTTTCTCATGATGATAAGTAAAGTATTTACCATAGCGAATCCTGAGAAAATAGCTCCAGCAACGAAGTATGGAGGTAAGATTGTTGTATGCCAACCAGGAATAACTGAAGTGGCGAAGTCAAACGATACAATTGTGTGTACCGAAAGTACAAGCGGAGTTGCTAAACCAGCTAATACTAAAGAAACTTCTTCAAAACGTTGCCAGTCTTTAGCTCTACCAGACCATCCAAAAGAAAGGATAGAGTAAACTCTTTTGTTGAATGGTGTTATTGCTCTATCTCTTAACATTGCAAAGTCAGGTAATAAACCAGTCCACCAGAAAACTAATGATACTGATAAATATGTAGAAATTGCAAATACGTCCCATAATAATGGTGAGTTAAAGTTAACCCAAAGTGAACCAAATTGATTTGGAATTGGTAATACCCAGTATCCTAACCATGGACGACCCATGTGAATAATTGGAAATAAACCTGCTTGAACTACCGAGAAAATTGTCATCGCCTCAGCAGAACGGTTAATAGCCATTCTCCATTTTTGACGGAATAACAATAATACAGCTGAGATAAGTGTACCCGCGTGACCGATACCTACCCACCAAACGAAGTTGGTGATATCCCAAGCCCAACCAATTGTTTTATTTAATCCCCAAGTACCAATACCTGTTGAGATTGTATATATCATACAGCCTAATCCCCATAGGAATGCAGCTAATGCGATTGAAAATACTGTCCACCATAGTTTGTTTGCTTTTCCTTCTACAGGGCGAGCCACATCAACAGTTATATCGTGATAAGATTTATCACCAATAACCAAAGGTTTTCTAATGGGTGCTTCGTAATGAGACATAATCCTTTATATTGTGTTTCTTATTAATAATTATTTATCGTTTCTAACTTTAACATGATACATCACGTTAGGTTTTGTTCCAATTTGTTCTAATAAATGATACATTCTATCGTCTTCTAATAATTTAGCAACGTCAGACTCTTTATTATTAACATCTCCAAATACCATTGCTCCTGAAGTACAAGCAGCAGAACAAGCAACTTGGAAGTCATCTTTACCAACTTCTTTTCCTTCTTTTTTCGCTTTTAAGATTGTAGCTTGAGTCATTTGGATACACATAGAACATTTTTCCATAACCCCACGAGAACGAACATTTACATCTGGGTTTAATACCATACGACCTAAATCATCATTCATGTGGTAATCAAACTCATCGTTCTTATTGTATAAGAACCAGTTGAAACGACGTACTTTATAAGGACAGTTGTTCGCACAGTAACGAGTACCCACACATCTGTTGTAAGCCATATGATTTTGACCTTGACGAGAGTGTGATGTTGCAGCAACTGGACACACAGTTTCACAAGGAGCATGGTTACAGTGCTGACACATTACAGGTTGGAAAACAACTTGTGGATTAGCTGAAGGATCTTCCATATCTTGTAATGTAGAAATCGTTCCAGATAAACCTTTTGAACTACCTTTTACTTCAACATCCCCTGCAAAAGTATCTTCAGATGAATAGTATCTGTCAATTCTTAACCAGTGCATATCGCGACTTCTTCTAACTTCAGATTTACCAACAACTGGTACATTGTTTTCAGCGTGACATGCGATAACACATGCTCCACATCCTGTACAAGAATTTAAATCGATTGATAAGTTAAAATGATGACCTGTAGTTCTATCAAAAGAAGTCCATAAATCTACAGATGTAGCAGCAACTTCTTTGTGATCTAATGATACAACTGGTGTTGGATTATAAATTTCTTTATTACCAGCTTCATTAGCTTTATTAAAAATAGATAAAGTAGTATCTTTAACAATATCACCTCTACCCATTAAAGTTCTTTGTAACTGTACGCAAGCAAATTCATGTTCACCTTCACCTAAAGTAACAGAGGCACTTTGATTCGCATTTGCGTTTGCATATAAAGTGTAAGCATTTACACCCGTTTGCATTTCTTCTTTTAAGGCTTCTTTTCTACCATAACCAAAAGCTAAACCAACTGTTCCAACCGCTTGACCTGGTTGAATAATTACTGGCACTTTTTGTAAAGTAGCATTACCCACTTTGATAGTAGCATAACTTCCGTTTAAACCTCCGTTAGCCACATTGAAGTTTTCTAATTTTAATTTCTCAGCATCTTTTTGAGAAACAGTTACATAGTTATCCCAAGATACTCTTGTAATTGGATCTGGAAACTCTTGTAACCATGGGTTATTTGCTTGTTGCCCATCTCCCATTCCAGTTTTACTATACAACACTAAATCTAAACCATTAGATTTAGCCGTTGATAATTTTGAAGCAGAAGCTCCAAAGTTACCACCTTGAGCAACTAAACTACCAATTGCAGTAACTGTAAATCCATCATGAACAGCTTGATTCCATGTTTTACCAGCTAAATTAGCAGCAGCAAAACCTTTTAAGAAATCGTAATAAGTTGCTGAATTATCATTCCAAGCTAATAAAGCTTCTTGGAATTGTTTTGTATTGAATAATGGTCTAATTGTAGGCTGAGCGATACTATAGTTAGAACGTGTAATTGTTACATCATTCCAAGACTCTAAATAGTGACTTGCAGCAGCAGCAATAGTAGTTTTAACAGCAGTTTCATCTTCTTTAGTAGAGAACGATACTGATAATTTTACTTTTCCTAAACCTGCAACAAATTCTTTAGAATTAGCTAAAGTATATACTGGATTTACACCACTCATAATTAAAGTGTGAACTTTTCCAGCATTCATATCTGTTACTAATTGCGCAACAGCTTTCGCATCACCTTTTCTAGTTAATTTAGCATCAGAAGGATTGAACGCTTCAGATTTTAAAGCTAAATTGATACCTAATACTAAATACTGTGCATCAAAATCATCTAAACCTGTAACAACAACACCTTTTGAACCTGCTGCTTTTAATTGTTGAGCTGCTTTTTCAACTTCTTTGTCTAAAGCACCAACACTACCTACTGAAATTCCAGCACCAGTAACAGCATTATATAATTTTACTAAAGCTAATTTTTGATTAGCAATAGTTAAAGGAATTCTTTTATCTGCATTAGCACCAGCTAATGACATATTAGCTTCAATTTGAATATGCTTAGACATTTTCCCATTTTTAGGAACACGACCTTTTGCATATCCTACATCATAACCACCACCTTGCCAATCACCTAAGAAATCAGCACCAACAGAAACAATAGTATCTGCATTAGCAAAGTTATAATTAGCTAAAGCTCTGAAACCGTAAACCGCTTGAAAAGCATCTAAAGCATTAGAATCAGAAATTGCATCATACACTACATGTTTAACATTAGTATATTTAGCCGCTAAATCTGAAATTAATTTATCAGTAGATGGACTTGCAGTAGTATTTGTTAAAACTACAACTTGACCACCTTTTGCCTTAGCTTCTGCTAAACTAGCTTTAACTTTCGTATTTACTTCATTCCAAGAAGCCTCTTTTTTGTTAATTTTAGGGTTTTTCAACCTTAAACTATCATATAAAGATAAAACCGAAGCATGTACTCTCGCATTAGCTCCTGTTACTGAACCTTCAGTAGAATTATTTTCAACTTTAATTGGACGACCTTCACGAGTTTTGATTAAAATATTCGCAAAATCATAACCATCTGCAATTGTAGTTGCATAGTAATCAGCTACCCCAGGAATAATTTCTTCAGGTTGAACCACATAAGGAATTGACTTAATCACCGGCCCTTCACAAGCTGCCAATGAAGCTGCTGCTGTACTGAAACCAACGTACTTTAAAAAGTCACGACGCGAAGTAGATGAACTAGAAAGACTTTCTTTATCACCTAAAAACTCATCAACAGGAATTTGTTCTACAAATTCGTTGCTTTGTAACGCCTCAACAATAGAACTATTTTCATTTAGTTCCTCAACACTTTTCCAGTATTTTTTGTTTGATGCCATTGTATATAGATATTAACTTCTTATATTATTATTAATAGTGACATTTACCACACTCTAAACCACCCATATCAGCAGCTGTCAATTTAGAAACACCCAATTTCTTAGCTAATTGGTCGTGGATTTTAGCGTAATAACCATTATCTTCAACTTTCACATTTGTTTCTCTGTGACAGTTAACACACCATCCCATTGTTAATGGTTGGTCTTGTTTCATTACTTCAAATGATTCTACTTTACCGTGACATTTTTGACACTCAATTCCTCCAACCGTTACGTGTTGAGAGTGATTAAAGTAAACGAAATCTGGTAAATTATGGATTCTAACCCATTTAACCGGCTTAGTTTTACCTGTATATTTTTGAGTGGCTTTATCCCAACCTACCGCATCATATAATTTTTGAATTTCCGCAGTATAGAATTCTTTAGTGTAATCTACATAAGTAGAATCTTTAGAACCTTGGAAATCAGAAATATTTTTATGACAGTTCATACAAACGTTTAATGATGGAATACCCGCAGTTTTAGAAACTCTTGCAGACGAGTGACAGTATTTACAATCGATACCATTTTCACCAGCGTGAATTTTATGCGAGTAGTGAATTGGCTGAATTGGTTCATAACCTTTATCTACACCAATTTGCATAAAGTATCCATACATGAAATATGCAGAAGTTAACAAGAATAAGATAGCTGCAACCACCATTAAAAATTGATTTTTTACTAAAGATTGCCAAAAAGGTAAACCTTTAGGCTCTTCAGCAACTTCAACTCCTTTTGATTCAATTACATTTTTTAATAATCTCTTAACTGTAAATAACATAAATACTAGAACTGCTAATATAAATGCCAATACACCTAAAATTAAATTGTTTGAAATCCCGCTACCAGTTTTTTCTGAACCTTCTGGAACTTTTGCAACTTCAGGCTCTGGAGCTGGCTGCATCGCATAAGCAACGATATTATCAATGTCTCCATGTGATAATTGTGGGAAAGCCGTCATGTTTGCTTTTCCAAACTCTTCGTAAATTTTTACTGCTTTTGCATCTCCAGACTTGATAAGGTCTGAACTATTATTGACCCATTTGTACAACCATTCTTTGTCATACTTATCTCCAACACCTCTCAATGCAGGACCAGTCATTTTTGCATCTAATTTGTGACAAGCTGCACAATTAGTGTTAAACAATTCTTTTCCTTTTACTGGATCACCCGAACTTGCTGCTGGTGCCGCTGCCGCTGCAGCTGGCGCAGCCGCCGTTGCAGGCTCTTGCGCAGAAACACTCACTGCAAAGATTGCAGAAAACGCTAATGAAAAGATAGTTTTTGAAAACGATTTAGGATTACCCAACTTTTTCATATTAAAAATTAATTATCAAAACTTATTTTTTGGTATGGTTTTAGCTAATGCTTAGACATACTTTTTAAAAACTTGGACAAAAATACAACATTAGAATAATTATCAAAACCTTAAATTTATCTTAAAATGTAATTTATTTTAATTCTAAATAACATTCTGGTTAATTATTTAATTCTAAATAAATAAATTTGCAATAAATATCATTCATTATGAAGCTTTTAAAAAAATTTAGTTTAATATCATTTTCTTTGGTTGCATTTTTTACAACTCAAAATATTTTTTCTCAAACCAAGAAAACTACTGTCGAACAAGACGAAAAAATAGAGAAATTACTACTTGAAAAGCGAAAAAACAATTCGGCCATCACCATAAATGACAAATTCAAGATTCAAATTTTCTTTGGAGGAATCGAAGAATCGAAAAAGACCTTAACCGCATTTAAAAAAGACTTCCCACAAACTGACGGAACTATCATTTTCAGTAACCCTTCCTACAAAGTTTGGATAGGTAGTTTTAAATCGAAAATTGAAGCAGAAAAAGCACTGATTTCGATCAAAAAAAAATACACTACAGCTGTTATTATTGAACCCAATAAAAAATAATTTTAACATTTTTTTGGCATAATTTTTGCTACAGTTTTTCTTCAAACTTAACTAACAATGAAGAAGAGTTACTTATGCGTATTTGGGTTACTAACATTAAGCACCCAATTGTCTTTTAGTCAGGAAGTTACAGACACAATTAAGACACAGAACATCGAAGAGATTAAAATCAATTCTAAGAAAATTACAATTGATAAAAATCAAACTCCATCACAAATTGAAATTTTTTCGAAAGAAAAAATAGAATTTCAAAATTTTCAAACTACAGCAGATATGTTAGCCAATTCTGGTTCACTATTTGTACAAAAATCACAACAAGGTGGTGGTAGTCCTACGATTAGAGGATTTGAAGCGAGCAGAATTTTACTTTTGGTTGATGGTGTTCGTATGAACAATTTAATTTTCAGAGCAGGACACTTACAAAATGTAATTACTGTAGACGAAAATTTCCTTGAAACAGCACTAGTTCAATATGGTCCAACCTCATCATTATATGGTAGTGATGCCTTAGGTGGATCAGTAAACATGATTACAAAAAAAGCAAAATTCGGAAATGGATTTTCAGGAAATGTGAACACACGTTATTCTTCAGCAAATGAAGAAAAATCTGGGTATTTCGACATCAATTATAGCTCTCAAAATTTTGCCTCTTTATCTGCCTTTTCGTATAATGATTTTGGCGATTTAAGAATGGGTAAAGAAAAAAATCATAATGGTGATTATTTTGGAGAAAGAACAAAATATGTAGAAACTATTAATGGCGTGGATGTATTAACAACTAACAACAACAAATATATTCAAGTTGGAAGTACCTACAAACAATACAACTTCATGCAAAAATTAGCATATAAAACAACTAGTGGTTTTACACACAGTGCTAATTTCCAATATTCAACTACATCTGACATCAATAGATACGACAGATTAACGGATCCTGCAGGTTCAGGTTTAAAAAGTGCAGAATGGTATTACGGACCACAAAAGCGTTTATTAGGAGTATATAGTTTAGAAAAAGAAAATGTATTTGCAAGTACAGATTTCAAATTAGACGCTGGTTATCAAAATGTGGAAGAAAGTAGAGTTAATAGAAATTTTGGTAATTACAACTTACAACATAGAAATGAAAAAGTGGCTGTGTATTCGTTAGCTGCTAATTTTGAAACAAAATTAAACAAAGGTAATTTTTACTATGGTTTGGAAAATTACTACGATGATTTAAAATCAACTGCTTATCGAAATAACATTAACACTGGAGTGGAAGCTGCAATTGACACAAGATATCCAAACGGGAAAAACAATATGATGAGAAATGATATTTATGTGTCGTATTCATCTAAAAGATACAATACAACGAATTTCTCATTTGGAGCTAGAGTTGGATATGCCACTTTAAACAGTACAATTGCTGATAATTCTTTCTTCAATTTACCTTTTACAGAAGTTAAACAACAAAACTTTACATATAGTGGAAACATTGGTTTAGTACACAATGCATCTGATAACTTTATTGTAAAAACAAATTTAAGCTCAGGGTACAGAGTTCCAAATGTTGATGATTTAGCTAAAATCTTCGAATTTTCAACAGGAAAATTAAACGTTCCAAATAAAGATTTAAAACCAGAACAAACAGTAACTGGAGATTTAGGATTTGTATTAAAATCGAAGTCTAACAAACATCAATTTGACGCAACGTATTACTATACACAAATTTACGATGCAATTGTTACAGATAAATATACATTTAACGGATCATCAACTATCGTTTACAACAGTACAACAAGCGAAGTTTATGCCAATCAAAACTTAGGAAAAGCGTTTGTAACAGGAGTAAACGGGAATGTAAAAACAACTTTAGTTAAAAACTTAACATTTAATGGTTCTTACAATATTACGATTGGAAAAGTGACTACTTCAGGAAACAACAGACCTCTAGATCATATTCCTCCTTATTATGGAAAAGTTGGATTTAACTATACTCCATCTTGGGGAACTTTAGAAGCTTACATGTTATTTAACGGTAAAAAACACTTAAAAGATTACTCAACAAGTGGAGAAGATAATTTAGTTTACGCACCAGCATCTGGAATGCCAGCTTGGGAAACCTACAACTTTAAAGCCGCAACGAAACAAATGTATGGATTTACATTATTTGCAGGAGTAGAAAATATTTTAGATACACAATACCGAGTATTTGCATCTGGAATTAATGCCGCGGGAAGAAATATTTATGGTGGAGCAAAATATAGCTTCTAACTCATAAAACCTTTATAAAAAAATGCGTTCTGGATTTCAGAACGCATTTTTTATTGTTTTATTTCTTTTGAGAGGAAAGTGAAAACGGATAACAATCTTCAGATATTCCTCGTTTTTTATTTGGTGAATTCGCCATTTTAAAATCGAAAATTCCACCTTTTAAAATCGTTTCATGACTAATCCAATTTTTCAAATGTTCTTTCCCATTTAAATTGATTTTTTGAACATATTTGTTTTCCTCACTATTATTGGCTGCTGAAATCACAAATTGTTTACCGTTTTCTAAATTCAGCGTTACTTTTTTAAACAACGGTGTTCCTAAAACGTATTCATTTGTTGCTGGACAAACCGGATAAAATCCTAATGCAGAAAAAACATACCAAGCCGATGTTTGTCCGTTATCTTCATCACCACAATAACCATCAGGAGTGGGTTTGTATAATTTTTTCATTGTTTCACGTACCCAATATTGCGTTTTCCAAGGCTCACCAGCATAATTATACAAATAAATCATGTGTTGAATAGGCTGATTTCCATGTGCATACTGACCCATATTTGCAATTTGCATTTCTCTAATTTCATGAATCGTTTCACCGTAATAACTGTTATCAAAAACTGGTGGCATCGTGAAAACCGAATCTAACATAGAAACAAATTTCTTGTGTCCGCCCATCAATTTTGACAATCCTTCAATATCATGAAAAACGCTCCAAGTATAATGCCAACTGTTCCCTTCCGTAAACTCATCACCCCATTTAAAAGGATTGAAAGGCTTGTGAAAACTTCCATCTTTATTTTTTCCTCGCATCAATTTGGTTTCAGAATCAAAAAGATGAGTATAATTCATACTTCTTTTTTCATACAAATCAATTTCTTCTTGTGGTCGGTTTAACGCTTTCGCTAAACGACTAATTGCAAAATCATCATACGCGTATTCTAATGTTCTAGCGGCATTTTCATTAATTCCCACATCATAAGGCACATAACCTAATTTATTATAAAACTCTACTCCTTTTCTACCAGTAGCTTGTGGCCCTTCATTATTTGCTCCATGCAATAACGCTTCGTATAATTTCTGAATATCGTAACCTCGATTTCCTTTAATATAAGCATCAGCCACTACAGAAGCAGAATTGTTTCCAATCATAATATCACTATAAGACGGACTACTCCATTCTGGTAACCAACCGCCTTCGAGATAATCATTAATCAAACCTTCCTGCATTTCTTTGTTAATTGAAGGATACATTAAATTTAAGAAAGGATATAATGCTCGAAAAGTATCCCAAAAACCAGTTCCAGCAAAACGATAACCTGGCATTGTTTTCCCTGTATACGGACTATAATGCACAATTTTGTTTGAAGCATCCACTTCATACATTTTCATTGGAAAAAACAAGGTGCGATAAAAAGTAGAATAAAAAGTTCTAATCTGTTCTTCCGTTCCACCATCCACTTCAATGCGGTTTAAGGTTTTGTTCCAAACAGATTTGCCCTTTTCCTTTACCGATTCGAAACTATCATTTCCAATTTCTTTTAGATTGGTTTCTGCTTGTTCAAAACTAATAAATGAAGAAGCAACTTTAGCTCCAACAATTTCTTTTGCATTGGTAATATTGAACTGAATTAACGCCGAAATATGAGAAGCCGACATTTCTAATTCACTCAATTTAGTTTTATCGCTCCAAAGCGAAGAAGTTTTAAAAGGTTTATCGAAAACAATGACAAAGTAATTCTTGAAATTATTCAACTTACCTCGTGCATAACGAGAACTGTATCCAATGATTTTATTTTCTTCAGGAATAATTTTGATGTATGAACCTCTATCAAAAGCATCAATCACTACAAAAGCATCCTCGGTTTTAGGAAAGGTGAATTGAAAAAAAGCAGCTCTTTCTGTCGGAGCAATTTCTGTGGTCACATCATGGTCGGCTAAATAAACCGAATAATAATAGGGTTTTGCAATTTCCGATTTATGACTGAACCAACTTGCTCTTTCTTCTTCATCAATGGTTCCTTTCCCTACAACTGGCATCAATGAAAATTGCCCATAATCATTCATCCATGGCGAAGGCTGATGTGTTTGTTTAAAACCTCTTATTTTCTTAGCATCATAGGTATATTGCCAGCCATTACCATTATTACCTGTTTGTGGTGTCCAAAGATTCATTCCCCAAGGTAAACCAATAGCTGGATACGTATTTCCATTACTCAAATCATAACTACTAGCCGTTCCCATTAAGGGATTGATATATTCCACTAAATCTCTAGAAATATTTATGTTTTGAGCAGGTGCAAAAAACGTGGCAACTAATAATAAATAAACTAATTTTTTCATGGTTAAAATTATCAATTGGTGAATTTGAACATTTGTTTTAAATACTTTATTTATCTGATCGTGTTAAAAGCAAAAACACAATAAATAGTAATGGAAAAATGACAGCTATATAAACATCAAATTTTTTAATAAGAAAAGATGTTATTCCCATCAAAACCAAAAAACTCACAATAAATAAAATTCCCTTCTTTATGTTTTTTTCATAATATCCATCCACTAAATAATATAGCAATGGAACATAGGAAAGTATTAAAAGAATATAAAAAATCATTAATATTTCCCACTCAACAACTCACCACCAATAGCAGATTTCGGTTCGATGTTTAGTTTTTTCATCATTTCATAAGTCGTACAAACCGCAGCAGAAGTAACTGGAATTCCGCATTCCGCCTGAATTAAATCGATAGCTTCTAATGATGGCATTTGCACACAAGCCGAAGCCACTAAAACATCTACATCTGTTAAATCTAATTGCTTGTAAATTTCCAATAAATTCATTGGGTTTTGAGCCGCTACTTCTAAATTATCCGGAATTTCCAAAGCAATACTTTGCTTTACTTTAATACCTTGGTGTTCGATATAATCGACAACCATATCCGTTAACGGACGCATATATGGTGTAATAATTGAGATTTGTTTCGCACCCAACGTTTTTAAACCATTGATTAATGCACCAGCCGAAGTTACAATTGGTGTTGGGAAATCATTGGCAATAGTTTCTTGATGTAAATTTACTTCCGAAACGCAATGATAACCACGACCCATGCTCATAATCGCTACCAAACATGCATAACCCATAACATCTACATGCGCATCTGAAAGTTCTTGAGCACATTTTAAACTCATCGCATCCATCGCTTCCAATTCTTCTTTGGTTACTTTTTTCATACGCATTCTACTGCTATGAAACGTAAAACGTTCTGGTAAAATGGTTTCGCGTGATCTAAAAATGGCTGGTATTTCGGTTTCCATCGTTACGTTTGATGATGGAACTATTTGTCCTATTCTGTATTTTTTCATTGTTTTTAATTTTAACCGCAAAGACGCAAAGTCTTTCGAAAAGTTCGCAAAGTTTTTAACTGAATACTAGAAACTTATTACTGAACACTTTTTTATATTTCTTTAATAGTATTCACAATTGTTCCAATTCCTTCCACAGTTGCTTCCACCACATCACCATCATACATCCATTCTTGTGGATCTCTTCCTGCTCCAACTCCAGCTGGCGTTCCTGTTGCGATACCCCCCCCCCCCCCCCAAGTGAAAACCGTACTTAAATCTTCTACTAAATCATT
>CAMLRV010000008.1 GCA_946482495.1 uncultured Flavobacteriia bacterium | reverse complement strand
TATAAATACACAAATAACAAATTGCACTTTTAGCAATAATACAGGAGTAAACGGAAATGTAATTCGTACTGATAATGGAAGTAATAATTACTTTAGAAATTCAATTATTTATGGAAATGGTTCTGTTACACCATTAAATATTACAGGAACAGGTGGCCCAGTAATTAATAGCACAAATATTTGTCAAGGTGCACAAATTGGAGGACAAAATGTAGATCCATTATTGAATACAGATTATACGTTGCAAGTAGGTTCACCAGCTATTGACACAGGAGATAACGCTTATATTCCTGGAACTATTGTTTATGATTTAGGAGGAAATACACGTATTAATAACTCAATAGTTGATTTAGGAGCATTTGAATATTATTCTGTTTTAAATTCTGATGATTTTAATAATAGTGCTGTAGTTTCAATTTATCCAAATCCAACTTCAGACCTATTAAATATTATGGCCAATGAAAATATTAAATCGATTAAATTATTTTCATTAGATGGAAAGCAAGTTATAGAAACTCAAAATACTGTTTTACAAATTCAAGAATTAAACTCTGGCATTTATTTTCTATCTTTAGAATTAGAAAATGGAGCAATTTCCAACCATAAAATTATCAAAAAATAAAATTCAAGGTTATGAAAATCATTTTACTTAGCATTTATTGTTCTATAATCGGATTAAATGTTATGAATATAAAAGAGTCAAATTCATATATTAATTCCAAAACGATTGAAAGTAGTTTTTCTTTAATTAACGATACCAAAGACAAAGTGAGCATTCATACAGGAACTGGATTTGTAAGCTTAAACAAAGGTTCCAAAACAAGTATTGGCTGTAATATTAACAAAGAAGTTCGTTGGGCTAATGAAGGAAAAAAAGGAGATGTTATTTTCAAAATAACTTCAGAATATTGTGGTAAAACCATAAAACTATCCGAATTCTTAAAGTAATTTTTTTATATTAATAAAAGGTCAAGAGTAATTTTATTCTTGACTTTTTTATTTTTTAGTAGTAACATTTTACAATTTAATCTACTAATTTATCAAACCAAAAATTTAAAAATTATGAGTGCACACGAAATAGATTACCATATTTATGGTGAAGAAATGCAATATGTAGAAATTGAATTAGATCCGCAAGAAGTTGTTATTGCTGAAGCTGGAGGATTTATGATGATGGAAGATGGTGTAAAAATGGAAACCATTTTTGGAGACGGAAGCACACAGCAACAATCTGGAATTTTCGGAAAATTACTTTCTGCGGGAAAAAGAGTTTTAACTGGCGAAAGTTTATTTATGACTGCTTTTCAAAACCAAGGTTCTGGAAAAAAGAAAGTTTCATTTGCTTCTCCATATCCTGGAAAAATTATTGCTATCGACTTAAAAGCGTATAATGGAAAATTTATTTGTCAGAAAGATGCATTTTTATGTGCCGCAAAAGGCGTTTCAGTTGGCATGGAATTTTCTAAAAAAATCGGGAGAGCTTTATTTGGTGGTGAAGGTTTTATCATGCAAAAATTGGAAGGTGATGGAATGGCTTTTGTACATTCAGGAGGAACTTTAGCTAAAAAAGAATTAGCTCCAGGAGAAATCATGCGAATTGACACAGGATGTGTGGTAGGTTACACGCAAGATGTTGATTTCGATATCGAATTTGTGGGCGGTGTAAAAAATACTTTATTTGGTGGAGAAGGAATGTTTTATGCAACCTTACGCGGACCTGGAACCGTATTTGTACAATCGTTACCATTTAGTCGATTAGCGGGTAGAATTTTGGCAAACGCCCCTCAAAATGGTGGCGGTAAAGAAGAAGGAAGTTTACTTGGTGGTGTTGGAAGATTATTAGACGGAGATAATTTTTAAAATAAAAAGGCTGCCATTGGCAGCCTTTTTCAATAGAACTTTTTCTTATTTCTTCACTTTCTTAATTCCCATATTAAACAACGTAAACGCTTGCATATCTACTTGTTCATTAATAATAGCATCGGTTGATTTTCCGGCACCGTGCCCAGCGTTCACATCAATTCGAATTAAAACCGGGTTGCTTCCTTGTTGTTTGTCTTGTAACTCTGCAGCAAATTTAAAACTATGTGCTGGCACTACTCTGTCATCATGATCGCCAGTGGTCACTAAAGTTGCTGGATATTCCACTTTTTTAACATTATGAACTGGTGAATAATTTTTAATATATGTAAACATTTCTTCGCTTTGTTCAGAAGTTCCATAATCGTATGCCCAACCAGCACCAGCAGTAAACGTATGGTAACGCAACATATCTAACACTCCAACGGCTGGCAAAGCCACTTTAAATAAATCTGGACGTTGTAACATAGTCGCCCCAACTAACAATCCGCCATTTGAACCACCTTTAATGGCTAAAAATTGTGAGGATGTAAATTTTTCAGCAATCAAATATTCAGCTGCAGCGATAAAATCATCAAACACATTTTGCTTTTTTAATTGTGTTCCTGCATCGTGCCATTTTTTACCATATTCGCCACCACCACGTAAATTCGCCACAGCATACACACCTCCATTTTCTAACCAAACCGCATTCGCAATACTAAACGAAGGCGTTAAACTGATATTAAATCCGCCATAACCATAAAGAATTGTTGGATTTTTTCCATTTAATTTTATTCCTTTTTTATAAGTAATAATCATTGGAATTTTCGTACCATCTTTTGAGGTGTAAAACACTTGCTTTGATTCGTATTTCTCTGATTTAAAATCCACTTTTGGTTGTTGGTACACTGAAGAATTTCCAGTTTTTACATCAAATGAATAAATTGAACTTGGAGTGGTATAATTCGTAAAAGTATAATACAACGTCTTTTCTTCTTTTTTTCCTCCGAAACCACTTGCTGTTCCAATTCCTGGCAATTTTACTTCAGCAATCATAGCACCATCGTAATCGTATTGTTTTACCACAGAAATTGCATCTTTCATGTAATTCGCAAAAATATAACCACCGCCAGCTGAAACTGATAATACATTTTCTGTTTCTGGAATTACTTCTAACCAATTTGACAATTCTGGATTATTCGCATCAATAATCATTAATCTTTTATTTGGCGCGTTATTATTTGTTAGCACATATAATTTACTTCCACGATTATCAAGTATATCATAATCATACGACATGTTGCTCACTAAAGTTTGAATTTCAAATTTAGGTTTTGTTAAATCTACTAAATACAATTCGTTGGCACTTGTAGCATTAGCTGCAGAAATTACTAAATACAAATTATCCTCTGTAACTTGTCCGCCTACATATCTTCTTTTAATATCTCCACCGAAAACCACTTTATCGTCTGATTGAGCAGTACCTAATTTATGGAAATACAATTTATGTTGATCCGTTTTCGCTGACAATTCACTACCATTTGGCTTATCATAACTCGAATAATAAAACCCTTCATTTTTATACCAAGAAACCCCACTAAACTTCACATCAACTAAAGTCTCACCTATTTTTTCTTTAGTGACCGCATTCAAAACAATCACTTTTCGCCAATCTGAACCTGCTTCCGAAATTTGATAAGCCACTAAACTTCCGTCTTGCGTAAAATTAATTCCTGCTAATGAAGTGGTTCCGTCTTTTGAAAACGTATTCGGATCTAAAAAAACTTCTTCTTTACCAGAAGCGTCTTTTCGGAATAAAACCGACTGATTTTGAAGACCATTATTTTTATAGAAATACGTGTATTTTCCCTCCACAAATGGGGCTGAAATTTTTTCGTAATTCCATAATTTTTCCATTCGCGCTTTAATTTTTTTACGATACGGAATTTGATCTAAATACTTATACGTGACTACATTCTGAGCTTTTACCCAACCTTCAGTTTCCACACTTCTATCATCTTCTAACCAACGATATACATCATTAATTTCATTATTAAAATAAACATCTTTATGGTCTATTTTTTGGGTATTGGGATAGGTAATTTTATTCTGAGCCATAATTCCGACTGAACTAATTAAAGTTACAAAAATGATTGATTTTTTCATCTGTTAGTATTTATTGTTTTTATTGGTCAGATGGAACACCTTAATTGGTGTTTCATATTTAGTAGTTTTGTTGTATTACAAATATAGTGGCTACAAATTAAAATTTACGCCTAAAATTATATTTCTTCCCATATTATAAATTCCTTCTGCTTTTAAGCGAGATAAATGTGCGATATATTGTTTATTTAAAAGATTTGTTGCCGTCAAATACATATTAAATTTCGATTTATGCAACTGAATATCGGTTCCTAATCCGGAAGAAAGCAGGAAATAATCGTTGGATTTGGTTTCAAATTCACTGATGCTATTTTGGCTAAAAGTATAATTCCCTTGTAAGAACACAAAACTGTTTTTTACACTTTTTGAAAGGTTAAAATTCGCTCTCAAATTCGTTTTCCATTGGTTTGCTGGAATTAATGGCAAATCTGAATTATTATTTAGTTTCCCAATTACCATTTCATAACTACTGGTCATATGTAACCAATCGATCTCGTGTAAATGCAAGTGAATTCCTGTTTCTCCACCATATAAAATGGCATTATTTTGCAAATAATCGTACACCAAATTATCATCAATTGTGTTTCCATTTGGCGCAATAAAAATATAATTATTGATGTGATTATAAAATCCATTCGCAAAAAAATCGAAATGTTCAGCGTTATAATCGACATTCAAATCGGCTTGAAAATTTTGTTCGTTTTTTAAATTGACATTTCCAATTTCATAACGATTGCTTCCTTCATGAACTCCATTTGAAGACAATTCCGATAAATTTGGTGCTCTAAAACCAGACGCAATATTAATTCGAGTTGTTATTTTTTCGGTAATTGTTGTTTTGAATCCGACTGATGCATTGATGCTTTTGAAATCTTTATCCATTTTTTGGAATGAGCCTTCTGTACCTAATTCTCCAAATTCATGAATATTTACCTTTCTAAAATCGTATCGCACTCCAAATTGTAACAAATTTTTCTTGAATTTATATTGCGAAGTTCCGAATAAACCAATATCTGCAATTTTAGCATTTGGAATCAATCTTTCTGCTCCGAAATTTCTATTTTGCTGATTCATTCCTTGAAAACCAATAATCGTTTCGAAATTCCCTATATTAGGTAAATAATATCTCACATTATAATTGAAGGTTTTTAATTTCATAAAAAGTGCGATTTCATCGGCGCTTTCTAATTCTTTTCGGTTATTAAAAACATAACCCGCGTTGGCTTCTAATTTCGAGTTTTTGAAAAACACTTTCTGATTGAAACTCAGTAAATGATTTTCGATTTTCTGACTAGGAAATAATGGTGTTCTAAATCCAGAGTCTATTATTTCATCTTCGGGCAAACCCAAATTCAAATCGTTATAATTGTATCGTAAATCAGCTACATAGTTTGAAGTCGCATAGGATGTTCCAATTTTAAAATCTTTTTCTATAAAGCGAGTATTCACAACAGTTTCGCCATTTGGTGTTTTATAATCAGCGTGAGTGGTATAATTATTTTGGATTAAAAATTTAAATTTATCTTCTGAAGTTTTTAACGTTACAGAACTATTTGAACCTTGAGTATTACTATTTACCGCTTGATTCACATTTAATTCTGTTTTATTCGTAGCCGCATATTTTTCTGGATTAAAATACAACACACCACCCATCGCATCGGAACCATATAATAAAGAAGCTGGACCTTTAATGATTTCCACACTTTCTTGTCCGTTCGCATTTAAACCTAAACCATGTTCTTCTCCAAATTGTTGATTTTCTAATCGGATTCCTTGCGCATAGGTTAACACGCGATTACCACTCAATCCACGAATGACTGGCTTTCCGATTGAAACTCCTGTTGAAACTACACTTACACCAGGATTAGTTGCTAAAGCATCCGATAAATTAATCGCACCTGCATTTTGAATTTGTTTTAAATTCACATGGTCAATTTTAACTACATTTTCGTTTTGTGTTTTGTTAAAAACGGATGAGATTAGGATTTCATCAATATGATGCTCTTCTTCTTCTAAAATAATGTCAAGTGTTTTTTGTTCATTTTTTCCTATTGATATCACTTCAGAATGGATTTCGAATTTCTCTTTTTTGAAAATTAACGTCCATTTCCCTAAAGGCAAGTTTCTAATTTCAAACTGACCGTTCTCGTTTGATTTCGTTTGAATTGTAGCATCTGAAACCAAAATTTCAACATTAGAAATTGGTTCGTTATTTTCGTTTTTAATTGTTCCAGAAATGGAATTTTGAGCAAATCCTACAAGCGTAAATCCCATCGAAAGGATGAGAAAAATATATTTTTTCATTTTTGTATAAGTTTAAAATAAATAGAAATAAACCATCATCGAAAATTTCCATAAAATCGGAACTTTCGAATTGGTGATTAATTAAACAAATTCAATCCCAAAAATTTTGAGACAGAATAATAAAACTTATACTAGAGGTGGTCCTCGATGTGAGAAATATAAAAATTCTTTTTCCTTTACGACTGATTCGTATGCATTAGAAAAATGATATTTTGGCTGAGGAGAGAATAAATTTAAGACATAAATATCTTGTGATAAAAATGCTGCAAATTCGAAATCACAGACCGGACAATCTTCGTGATTATCTTGCGAAACTTGGGTTTTAGAAGTTTGTTTTAAAGTAATTTCATGATGTGAATGATGATGTGTGTCATCCAAAAAAATATGCAACGATTGATAGCAAATCGCAAAAAGCATTGCTAAAGCCATCAATACATTATATTTTACATATTTTTTTTTCATTTGCTTTCTCTAAAATTAAAGAAAAGTTAGTGCATGAAACGGGATCATCATCAAATCATGATGAGTTTTTCCATCATTACTCATAAATGTTATGATAACATCCGCAGTATTCTCTTTATGCAAACAAACAAATTGTCCATACTTATAGCCTTTCCCAAATTCGCAATTAAATTCAAAAAAAGCATTGCCACCATAATCTGCATTGAATTCTTTTTGCACGGCCACTTTAGGAAAATCAATAATATCTAAAAATTTACCATTTGTCATATTCATGCCGTTTGCAGTCATTAAGCCAATATAAATATTGTTAGGATTCACCATTACTACATGCGGATCATTTTTTGATTCTTCATATTCTTTTAGCATTTCCTTCATTGGAAATAAAGAATATCTAACCTCCATGGTTCCTTCTGCATTAATTATAGCAAATGAATATTGCAAATCTCTATTTTCTTTAACTTCTTTAATCTTATATCCAACAGGCATTTCAAACCATAACCCAGCAATTCGAGCTTGTTTTTGAAATTCTTCAAGACTTAATGTTTGACTGTAAGAATTAATAGTAAGAAAAATTAAAAATAAAAGTTTTTTCATTTACGAATGAATAAATTGATTTTCTGAAACCTTCATTTTGCGAAAATAATCATTTCTGTATGAAAAAATGTTAAAAAAAAGAATAAAAAAAGAGCTTAAAAATTTAAGCTCTTTTCAAAATATCTATTTTGGTTTTATACCAAATTATTTGCTACTAAATATTCCGCAATTTGAATGGTGTTAGTTGCAGCACCTTTACGCAAATTATCTGCAACAATCCACATGTTTAATGTGTTTGGCTGACTTCCATCTCTACGAATACGCCCTACAAAAACATCGTCTTTCCCTTGTGAATAAAATGGCATTGGAAACGTAAATGTATCAACATTATCTTGTACCGTAACTCCAGCAGTGTGGTGCAAAATATTACGCACTTCATTTACATCAAAATCGTTTTCAAATTCCACATTAACTGCTTCTGAATGTCCACCAACAACCGGAATTCTGACCGCAGTTGCAGTTACGGCAATAGTTTTATCACCAAGGATTTTTTGTGTTTCGCGAACTAATTTCATTTCCTCTTTTGTGTAATCATTTTCTTCGAAAACATCACATTGAGGAATGGCATTTCTGTGAATTTGGTATTTATACGCCATTTCCCCAGAAGCCCCAGCATATTCATTTTCTAATTGTCTTACAGCCTTAACTCCAGTTCCTGTGATAGATTGGTAAGTTGAAACCACAATTCTTTTGATATCGTATTTTTTATGAAGTGGCGCTAAAGCCATCACCATTTGAATAGTTGAACAGTTTGGATTCGCAATAATTTTATCTGCTGCAGTTAATTCAGAAGCATTAATTTCTGGAACAATTAATTTCTTAGTTTCGTCCATTCTCCATGCAGAAGAATTATCAATTACAGTTGTTCCAGCAGCAGCAAATTTTGGAGCCCATTCTTTTGAAGTTTCTCCACCAGCAGAAAACAAAGCAATATCTGCTTTCATATCTACAGCTGTTTGTAAACCAACAACTTTATATGTTTTTCCGTTAAATTCAATTTCTTTACCAACTGATTTTTCAGAAGCAACAGGAATTAATTCTGTAACAGGAAAATTTCTTTCTTTTAAAACTTGAAGCATTACTTCACCCACCATTCCAGTGGCTCCGACAACGGCTACTTTCATTGTATTTATGTGTTATTTATTTTATGGTGCAAAAGTATAAAACTTATTGCTAACATTTTTATCAAAAAAAGTTAATAATCATAAAAAAACTGCTCGAAAGCAGTCTTTTATATTTTCAATTATTACTTTACTAATGAGTCTAATAATGATGCTAATTCTGGAGAAGATGGTCTTGGTGCATCTGCATTTACAATTTTTCCATCAGGACCAATGATAATAAATCTTGGAATTCCGTTAATTTTATACCCTTGAACAAAATCAGATTTCCAATCTTTATCTGCTAATAACTGGATTCCACCTAAGTTTTTATCTGTAACAAACTTGCTCCATTTTTCTTTGTCTTTCATTACATCCACAGAAATACTCACGAATTCAATATTTTTTCCATGGTACGCTTCTTCTGTTTTTTGTAAAAAAGGAATTTCTTGACGACAAGGTCCACACCAAGTAGCCCAAACATCAACATATACATATTTCCCTTTTAAATCTTCTAATGAAGTGAAACCACCTTTGTGATTTTCATATTTAAATGATGGAGAATCAGTTCCGTTTAATTTTTTTAATTCAAAACTAGCAGCTAAATATTGAACCATTCCTTTCATGCCGTTTTCAACATTTGCCTTGTATTTCGCAACAAAACCAGCATCTAAATCTTTAGGAATTGCAGAAAAAATACTTTCTTTATATTTTGCTACTTCTTCATTTAAAGCATCTAAATTTTCTGCTTTCATGATAGGTTGAAGTGCTGTTTCATCAGCTTCTTTTAAAGTTTCTGCTGCTAAAAAGGCATTTTCATTAGCGCCTTTACCTTTAAATTTTAACGTTTTATCAAAATCTTTATAATCTAAAGTAATTTGTAAATCAGAAGTGTTTGTTAGATATAAATCAGCGTATTGCTCATCAACTTCTAATTTGTACATCCCATCTGCCGCTACTTTAAATGTAGAATTAAAATTACCTTTTTTATCGGCAACTATCATTTGGTTAAAACCTCTCGATTTCACATAAATAGTATCAGTAGGTTTGTTTGTAATTTTCGCTGAGAATTTAACTTGAGCACTAGCTGTTAAGGAAAAAACTCCAGCTATAACTGCAAATAAAAATGTTTTGTTGTGTGTCATTGTTTTTAAATTTAAAATATAAAGCGTAAATATAACAGAATTAAAAATATAAATACCTAAAAAATTGTTAAGATTATTAGTTATTAAACGACTTAAAATTTAAAATTATTATACTTTTGCACTCGAGACCGTAGGTTGAACAATACGAAATAAAAAAATAATAAAATAATGTTTAGAAGTTTTACATGTGGTGAATTAAATGCCACACATATTAATCAAGAAGTTACCTTAGCTGGTTGGGTTCAGAAAACTCGTGATAAAGGATTTATGATTTGGATTGATTTGCGTGATCGTTACGGAATTACACAATTAATTTTAGATGAAAACAGAACCGACAAAGCTATTTTTGAAACTGCAAAATCTCTAGGACGTGAGTTTGTGGTTCAAGTAAAAGGAACTGTAATTGAGCGTGAATCTAAAAATAAAAACATTTCGACTGGAGATATTGAAATTTTAGTTTCTGAACTTACTATTTTAAATGATTCGTTAACACCACCTTTCACTATTGAAGATGAAACAGATGGTGGTGAAGATATCAGAATGAAATATCGTTACTTAGATATTCGTAGAAATCCAGTAAAAAACAGTTTGTTGTTCCGCCATAAAGTAGCTCAAGAAGTAAGAAACTATTTATCTAATGAAGGCTTTTGCGAAGTGGAAACGCCTTATTTAATTAAATCTACTCCAGAAGGCGCACGTGATTTCGTAGTGCCAAGTAGAATGAATGAAGGTCAATTTTATGCTTTACCACAATCGCCACAAACTTTCAAACAATTATTGATGGTAGGTGGAATGGATAAATATTTTCAAATTGTAAAATGTTTCCGCGATGAAGATTTACGTGCCGACAGACAACCAGAATTTACACAAATTGACTGCGAAATGGCTTTCGTAGAACAAGAAGATATTTTAAATCAGTTTGAAGGTTTAACACGTCATTTATTGAAAGAAGTTAAAGGTATTGAAGTAGATAAATTCCCAAGAATTACATACGAATATGCCATGAAAACATATGGAAATGACAAACCAGATATTCGTTTCGGAATGGAATTTGGTGAGTTAAATGAAGTAACTAAACACAAAGATTTCCCAGTATTTAATTCGGCTGAATTTGTTGTTGGTATTGCTGCTCCAGGTTGTGCTTCATACACAAGAAAAGAAATTGATGCTTTAATTGATTGGGTAAAACGTCCTCAAATTGGCGCTACAGGAATGATCTATTGTAAATATGAATTAGACGGAAGTTTAAAATCATCTGTAGATAAATTTTTCGACCAAGAAGATTTAAAAAAATGGGCAGAAATTACTGGTGCAAAACCTGGTGATATGATTTTTGTATTATGTGGTAATACGCACAAAACAAGAACACAAATGTCTGCTTTACGTATGGAATTAGCCACTCGTTTAGGCTTGAGAAATCCAGAAGAATTTGCACCACTTTGGGTGTTGGATTTCCCTTTACTAGAATGGGATGAAGAATCTGAAAGATACCATGCCATGCACCATCCATTTACTTCTCCAAAACCAGAAGACATGCATTTAATTACTACCGAACCTGGTAAAATTAGAGCCAATGCTTACGATATGGTTTTAAACGGAAATGAAATTGGTGGTGGTTCTATTCGTATCCACGACAGAGACTTACAAGCTAGAATGTTTGAATTATTAGGATTTTCAAAAGAAGAAGCTGAAAACCAATTTGGATTCTTAATGAGTGCATTCCAATATGGAGCACCACCACATGGAGGTTTAGCATTTGGTTTAGACAGATTAGTTGCTATTTTAGGTGGCCAAGAAACCATTAGAGACTTCATTGCCTTCCCTAAAAATAATTCTGGAAGAGACGTTATGATTGACGCTCCGTCAGAAATCGATGACAAACAATTGGAAGAATTAAGCATCAAATTAAATATAACAAAATAAAAAACACAAATTTCTTGCTTGTTTCAAATAAATGTATATATTTGCTCATTATTAATAATTTAAATACGCATATAATGCAAACAGGAACAGTAAAATTCTTCAATGAAACTAAAGGTTTTGGTTTCATCACTAACGAAGATACAGGTAAGGACATTTTTGTTCACGCAACAGGAATCAAAGTTGAAAACATCAACGAAGGAGACCGTGTTAGTTACGAAGAAGAAGAAGGAAGAAAAGGAATTGTAGCAACAAACGTTGTACTTATAAACGATTAATTTATTACCATTAAAACGCTCCCCATAAAGGAGCGTTTTTTTTATGATTTGTTTTTTATTTAGAATCATTATAAATCTTTTCTTTTTAAAGAAATAACACTTCTTATTTTAGTTTAAATTTTGATAATACCACAATACAAATTATTTTTGTAGCTATTTTCAAAATAACATTAAAATGCAAAATTCTCAAATCGATTTTATACCAATTCTGATGCAAGTTGTGCTTGCTGTTGGATTTGTTGCTGGAACTATTGCAATTTCTAACTTATTAGGTCCAAAAAGATCATCTGCAAACAAAGATAAAAGTTTCGAATGTGGAATTGAATCAGTTGGAAACGCACGTATTCCATTCTCTGTAAAATACTTTTTAGTCGCGATTTTATTCGTTCTTTTTGACGTGGAAGTAATTTTCATGTATCCTTGGGCTGTAAACTTCAAAGAAATGGGTGCAGACGGATTGATTAAAATGAGTATCTTTATGATACTATTACTAATTGGTTTCTTCTACGTAATTAAGAAGAAAGCTTTAGTTTGGGAATAAAAAATTGGAACGTATGGAAAAGAATAAAGTAAATATGGTGGACGCTCCAGAAGGTCATGCTGGTGAAGGTTTTTTCGCTACGAAATTAGACCAAGTTGTTGGTTTAGCTCGCGCGAACTCACTATGGCCGTTACCATTTGCCACTTCATGTTGTGGTATCGAATTTATGGCTACAATGGCATCTCATTATGATTTAGCTCGATTTGGTTCAGAGCGTGTGAGTTTTTCTCCTCGCCAGGCAGATATGCTTTTAGTAATGGGAACAATTTCTAAAAAAATGGCCCCTATTTTACGTCAAGTTTACGAACAAATGTCAGAACCTCGTTGGGTTATTGCCGTTGGCGCTTGTGCATCTTCGGGTGGGATTTTTGATACTTATTCCGTTTTACAAGGAATTGACAAAGTAATCCCAGTTGATGTTTATGTACCAGGTTGCCCACCTCGTCCTGAACAAATTGTAGAAGGCGTAATGCAGTTACAAGAGTTAGTTAAAAACGAATCTCAAAGAAGAAGACATTCTGCGGAATACAAAGAATTGTTGGCTTCTTATAACATAGAATAATAATGGCTTTAGAATCATTAGACATCCAAAACAAACTTCAAGAAACCTTTGGAGACAATGTAAAGTATTTCAGAACAGAATACGATATGTTTGTTTTAGAAGCAGATGCAGAAGTTTCTTATAACGTAATAAAGTTCTTAAAAGAAGAACCTTCTTTAAACTTTAATTTCTTAACAGATATTTGCGGTGTTCATTATCCAGATAGCGAGGTAAACGAACAATTTTGTGTTGTATATCATTTACATAATTGGTTCGAAAACAAAAGAATTAGAGTCAAAACCTTCTTAAAAGGTTCAAATCCTGAAGTAAAATCTATCACTTCATTATATAAAAGTGCAGATTGGATGGAAAGAGAAACTTTCGATTTCTATGGAATCAACTTTGAAGGTCATCCAAATTTAGTTAGAATTTTAAATATGGACGAAATGGTTTCTTTCCCAATGAGAAAAGAATTCCCAATGGAAGATTCTGGAAGAACAGATAAAGACGACCGTTTCTTTGGTAGAACCGTTAACAATTCAAAAATTTAACATGGGAAAAGTAGTACTACCAGCAGATCACAGATATTATAAATATATCGAAGAACGTCACAACGAAGACGGAAGCGAATTAGCTATCTTAAACTTAGGACCAACTCACCCTGCTACTCACGGAATTTTTCAAAATATCCTTTTAATGGATGGAGAAAGAATTTTAGATGCAGAACCTACCATTGGTTATATTCATAGAGCTTTTGAAAAAATTGCCGAAAATCGTCCGTTTTATCAAATTACTCCTTTAACAGACAGAATGAATTATTGTTCTTCACCAATCAACAATATGGCTTGGTGGATGACCATTGAAAAATTATTAAATATAGAAGTACCAAAACGTGCACAATATTTACGTGTAATTGTAATGGAACTTGCTCGTATTACTGATCACTTAATTTGTAACTCGATCTTAGGAGTAGATACTGGAGCCTATACTGGTTTCCTTTATGTATTCCAATTCCGTGAAAAAGTTTACGAGATTTACGAAGAAATTTGTGGAGCTCGTTTAACAACAAACATGGGAAGAATTGGAGGTTTCGAAAGAGATTGGACGCCAAAAGCATTCGAATTATTAGACACTTTCTTAAAAGAATTTCCAGCTGCTTGGACAGAATTTGAAAATTTATTTACAAGAAATAGAATTTTTATCGACAGAACAGTAAACGTAGGTGCTATTTCAGCAGAAGATGCCATGTCTTTCGGTTTTACAGGTCCAAACTTAAGAGCCGCAGGTATCGATTATGATGTTCGTGTAGCACAACCTTATTCTTCATATGAAGATTTTGATTTTAAAGTTCCTGTTGGAAAATCTGGAGATACTTACGACAGATTCTGTGTAAGAAATGCGGAAGTTTGGGAAAGTTTAAGTATCATCCGCCAGGCTTTAGATAAAATGCCTGAAGGAAATGTGTACCATGCCGATGTTCCAGATTATTACCTTCCTCCAAAAGAAGATGTATACAATAATATGGAAGCTTTAATTTATCACTTTAAAATTGTTATGGGTGAAGTTCCTGTTCCAGTAGCAGAAGTATATCACCCAGTTGAAGGTGGAAATGGTGAATTAGGATTTTATTTAATTACTGACGGAAGTAGAACTCCATATAGATTACATTTCAGAAGACCTTGTTTCATTTATTACCAAGCTTATCCTGAAATGATTAAAGGTTCAATGCTTTCAGATGCAATTGTAGTACTTTCAAGTTTGAATGTTATTGCAGGAGAATTAGACGCATAAAGCCCCCTAACCCCCAAAGGGGGAATTTATAAAGGGCTAATAGATATGAAAAAAAATTATTAATATATAAATCACGTAAAACCTCCCTCCCTTCTGGGGAGGGTTGGGGTGGGGCTTATGGAAATATCAAATATCAAACAAGAGATAAACATTACTGAAGCGTTAATGACTCGTATTAACGAATTAATCAGTCATTATCCTGCAGATAAAAAGAAATCGGCATTAATTCCAGTTTTACATGAAGTACAAGATGCTCATGACAACTGGTTAAGTGTGGAACTTCAACAAAAAGTGGCAGAAATTTTAGACATTCTTCCTATTGAAGTGTATGAAGTGGTGACTTTCTATACCATGTTTAACACCAAACCGATTGCAAAATATATGTTCGAATTTTGTAGAACATCTTGTTGTGCTACTCGTGGTGTGGAAGACTTAATGGATTATGCTTGTTCTAAACTAGGTGTAAAAGAAGGAGAAATTACTTCAGACGGAATGTTCCAAGTTGTAGGAGTAGAATGTTTAGGTGCTTGTGGATATGCTCCAATGTTACAATTAGGCGATTTTTATCACGAAAAATTATCAAAAGAATCTTTCGATAATTTAATTGAAGATTGCAAAGCCAACAAAATAACTTTACACGATAAATAATATCATGGGAAAGAAAATATTATTAGACAAAATCAATATTCCAGGGATTAAAACCTATGAGGTTTACCGCGAAAATGGCGGGTATAAATCTGTGGAAAAAGCATTAACAATGCAACCAGACGATATTACTGAAGAAGTAAAAACTTCAGGTCTTCGAGGTCGTGGTGGTGCTGGTTTCCCTGTTGGAATGAAATGGAGTTTTATTGATAAAAAATCAGGAAAACCACGTCACTTAGTTTGTAATGCTGACGAATCTGAACCAGGTACGTTCAAAGATCGTTACCTAATGGAATTTATTCCTCACCTTTTAATTGAAGGAATGATTACTTCAAGTTTCGCACTTGGCGCAAATCTTTCTTACATATATATTAGAGGGGAATATATGTGGGTTTTCAAAATTTTAGAAAAAGCTATCAAAGAAGCTTATGCAGCTGGTTGGTTAGGAAAAAATATTAAAGGTTCTGGTTACGATTTAGATTTATATGTTCACGTGGGTGCGGGAGCTTATATCTGTGGAGAAGAAACCGCTTTAATTGAATCTTTAGAAGGTAAAAGAGGAAATCCTCGTATCAAACCACCGTTTCCTGCTATTTCAGGATTATGGGCTAACCCAACAGTTGTAAATAATGTAGAATCAATTGCTGCTGTGCCGTGGATTGTTATGAATGGTGGTGCAGAATATGCAAAAATTGGTTTAGAAAGATCAACTGGTACAAAATTAATTTCTGCTTCTGGACACATTAAAAATCCAGGTGTGTACGAAATTGAAATGGGTATCACTGTTGAAGAATTTATTAATTCAGATGAATATTGTGGTGGAATGATTGACGACAGACCTTTAAAGGCTTTAGTTCCTGGAGGTTCATCGGTGCCAATTTTACCAGCACATTTAATATATAAAACCGCTGCTGGAACAGACCGTTTAATGACATACGAATCACTATCTGATGGTGGTTTCGCAACAGGTTCGATGTTAGGTTCTGGAGGTTTCATTGTTTATAATGATACAACTTGTATTGTTAGAAATACTTGGAATTTCTCTCGTTTCTATCACCATGAAAGTTGCGGACAATGTACACCTTGTCGTGAAGGAACAGGTTGGTTAGAAAAAATCTTATGGAGAATTGAAAACGGTCAAGGTCGTGATGAAGATATCGACTTATTATGGAACATTCAATCAAAAATTGAAGGAAACACTATTTGCCCATTAGGTGATGCTGCTTCTTGGCCAGTTGCTGCGGCAATTCGTCACTTCAGAGAAGAATTTGAATACCACGTAAGATTCCCAGAAAAAATTAAAGATAGAAACCATTTTGTGAACGAACCATTTGAAAAAGTTCGTCATTTAATAAAAAAAGAAACAGTTTAAAAATAGTTTCAAGTTTCAGGTTTCAAGTTTAAAACGAATTAACAACGTTAAACATGAAACTTGAAACTAAACAAACAAATTAAAAAAAATGAAAGTAACCATAGACGGACAAAGCGTAGAAGTAGAACCAGGAACAACCATCCTGCAAGCTGCGCGTATGATTGGAGGCGATTTAGTGCCGCCAGCCATGTGTTATTATTCTAAATTAAAAGGAAGCGGAGGAAAATGTCGTTGCTGTTTAGTTGAAGTTTCTAAAGGTAGTGAAGCCGACCCAAGACCAATGCCAAAATTAATGGCATCTTGTGTGACTGGATGTATGGACGGAATGGAAGTGAATAGTAAAAATTCTGAAAGAGTAACAGAAGCTAGAAAATCTGTAACAGAATTTTTATTAATCAACCACCCATTAGATTGTCCGGTTTGCGACCAAGCAGGAGAATGTAACTTACAAGATTTAAGTTTCGAGCATGGAAATGCTGGAACACGTTTCATTGAAGAAAAAAGAACTTTTGAACCAGAAAATATTGGGGATAAAATTCAATTACACATGAATCGTTGTATCTTATGTCAGCGTTGTACAACTTTAGCCGATCAATTAACAGATAAAAGAGTACATGGGGTTCTAAACCGCGGAGATCATGCACAAATTTCAACTTGTGTTTCTGCAGCAATTGATAATGAATTCTCTGGAAACATGATTGATGTTTGTCCAGTTGGAGCATTAACTGATAAAACGTTCCGTTTCAAAAGTAGAGTTTGGTTCAACAAACCTTTCGATGCACATAGAGAATGTACAACTTGTTGTGGAAAAACTACTCTTTGGATGTTCGGTAACGAAATTCAAAGAGTTACAGGTAGAAAAGACCAATATGGTGAAGTAGAAGAATTCATTTGTAATACTTGTCGTTTCGACAAAAAAGAAGTTTCTGATTGGACTATCGAAGGACCAAGAAAATTTGCAAAAGATTCTGTAATCAATCAAAATAATTACGTTCGTCCATTAGAGAAAGTAATTATCGAAACAGAGAAAAACATACTTTTAGGTCGTGATGTTGACCGTAAAAAAATTAGTATGACAGGTGTTCCATTAAAAAATTCTGAAAAATAATGGATAGTGTTTTTATCATAGAAAAAAGTGTAATTATTGTTGCAGTATTTGCTTTAACCATGTTAATGGCAATGTATTCCACTTGGGCAGAACGTAAAGTAGCAGCCTTTTTACAAGACCGTGTTGGACCAAACCGTGCAGGTTGGGGTGGATTATTACAACCACTTGCCGATGGAGCCAAATTATTCACAAAAGAAGAATTTTTCCCAAATACACCTAATAAATTCTTATTTATTTTAGGACCAGCAATTGCCATGAGTACGGCATTAATTACAAGTGCTGTTATTCCTTGGGGTGATAAAATTGAAGTTTTTGGTAGAAAAGTATTACTTCAAGCCACAGATATTGATGTCTCAATTTTATATGTTTTTGGGGTATTATCAATTGGAGTATACGGAATTATGATTGGTGCTTGGGCATCAAACAATAAATATTCATTAATGTCAGCAGTTCGTGCTTCTTCTCAAATGATTTCTTATGAAGTAGCAATGGGATTAGCCATGATTTCTATCTTAATGATGTCGGGTTCGTTATCCTTAAAAGAAATTACAGTTATGCAAGCGAATAACGGTTGGAATATTTTCTACCAACCCTTAGCTTTCTTAATTTTCTTAATTTGTTCATTCGCCGAAACTAACAGAACACCATTCGATTTAGCAGAATGTGAATCAGAATTAATTGGAGGTTACCACACAGAATATTCTTCAATGAAAATGGGATTCTATTTATTTGCTGAATATGCTAATATGTTCATTTCTTCAACCATTTTAGCTGTAGTTTTCTTAGGAGGTTACCACTTCCCAGGATTAGCTTGGGTGAACGAAAATTGGGGAATTAACATCGGAGCTTTATTAGGATTCTTAACTTTATTTGCAAAAATATGTTTCTTCATCTTTTTCTATATGTGGGTAAGATGGACGATTCCTCGTTTCAGATACGATCAATTAATGCACTTAGGTTGGAAAATATTAATCCCATTAGCTGTTATTAATATTATTATAACAGGAATTGTAATGGTTATTTAATTAGAAAGAAGATGTCAATACAACAAATATCATTATCAGGAAGAAAAATTGAAGTTTCCAACAAGGAAATGACATTTTTAGAGCGAATTTACGTTTGGACAATTCTGAAAGGTTTATGGACAACTTTAAAACATTTGTTTAGAAGAAAAGTTACCATCAAATACCCAGAAGAAACAAGAACAATGAGCCCGGTTTATAGAGGACAACACATGTTAATGCGTGACGAACAAGGTAGAGAAAGATGTACCGCTTGCGGATTATGTGCTTTATCTTGCCCAGCAGAAGCCATTACTATGAAAGCTGCCGAAAGAAAACCAGAAGAAAAACACTTATATAGAGAAGAAAAATACGCAGAGATTTATGAAATCAATATGTTGCGTTGTATTTTCTGTGGTTTATGTGAAGAAGCGTGTCCAAAAGAAGCAATTTACTTAACTACATCTAAAAAAATTGTAAAATCGGGTTACGAAAGAGAAAGTTTTATCTACGGAAAAGACAAATTAGTTATGCCTTTAGACATGGCTATCAAAAACACCCAATCTAATACAGTAAATTAATATGTTAGAATACATTTTTTATATATTATCAGCTATTACATTAGGAACTGCATTTTTAACAGTAATGAGTAAAAATGCCATTCATAGTGCTATTTATTTAGTGATTTGCTTTTTCTCATTAGCAGGTCATTACTTACTATTTAACGCGCAATTTTTAGCCATTGTACATATTATTGTTTATGCAGGAGCCATTATGGTATTATTATTATTTACCCTAATGTTAATGAATTTAAACAACGAAGACGAAACCTCAAAACCAATATTAGCCAAATTTTCTGCTGTTTTTTCGGCTGGAATTTTAGGATTGGTTTTAATTGCAGCTTTGCGTAAAGCACAACCAGAAAACATCGAATATGTTAATACTGGTGTAGATTATCAATCCATTAAAGAATTAGGAAAGGTATTATTAAACGAATACCAAGTGCCTTTCGAATTTGCTTCGATTTTACTTTTAGTTTCTATGATTGGTGCCGTTTTAATTTCTAAAAAAGAAGAAAAAATATAATTATGAATATTTTACAACACGTTGGTATTGAAAATTACCTTACACTAGCTGCTTTGCTATTTTGTATTGGTGCTTTCGGACTTTTATATAGAAGGAATGCCATAATCATGTTTATGTCTATTGAAATTATGCTAAATGCCGTAAACTTACTTTTAGTTGCTTTTTCTACTTATCATGAAGATGCATCAGGGCAAGTTTTCGTATTCTTCACTATGGCCGTTGCAGCCGCTGAAGTTGCGGTTGGTTTAGCCATTTTAGTTTCGGTATTTAGAAATATTGGAAATATTGACATTGATAATTTAAAAAACCTAAAAGGATAATACGGAAATGAATACTACTATATTACTTTTATTATTTGCACCGTTAGTTGGTTTTTTAATCAACATTTTTTTCGGTAAAACATTAGGTAAAACTGTTTCAGGTGTTATTGGTACAGCTACAGTATTTATCTCTTTTTTATGTACTTTATGTTTATTTACTCAAATCAATGCTGGTGCAGAAGCGATTAAGTTTCATTTAGCAGATTGGTTTACTGTAGGAAGTATTAAAGTTAACTTTTCATTTTTATTAGATCAATTATCAGTTTTATGGTTATTGTTCGTAACAGGAATTGGAACTTTAATTCACTTATACTCTATCAGCTACATGCATGAAGATGAAAATATGCACAAATTTTTCTCCTACTTAAATTTGTTCGTTTTCTTCATGATTGCTTTAGTGGCAGGAAGTAACCTATTAATAATGTTCATCGGTTGGGAAGGAGTAGGATTATGTTCTTACTTACTAATTGGGTTCTGGTATAAAAACCAAGACTATAATGATGCCGCTAAAAAAGCATTCATCATGAACCGTATTGGAGATTTAGGTTTCTTAATTGGAATTTTCATTTTAGGATTACAATTCCAAACTTTAGAATTCTTAGAAATAAAAGCATTATTAGGAAAAGATGTTATTTCTCCTAGCCTTTTATCAATCGCTGCATTATGTTTATTCATTGGTGCTTGTGGTAAATCGGCACAGTTACCTTTAGCTACATGGTTACCAGATGCAATGGCCGGACCAACGCCAGTTTCTGCTTTAATTCACGCAGCAACGATGGTAACAGCTGGTATTTTCATGGTAACAAGAATGAATTTCTTATTCGAGTTAACACCAGATGTACAAAACATTATTGCCATTGTAGGTACGATTACAGCAGTAGTTGCAGCATCTATTGGTTTAGTTCAAAACGATATTAAAAAAGTATTGGCTTATTCTACCGTTTCGCAATTAGGTTTAATGTTTTTAGCATTAGGTTTAGGAGCATACGAAGTAGCCGTATTCCACGTAATTACTCATGCTTTCTTTAAAGCTTGTTTATTCTTAGGTTCTGGTTCTGTAATTCATGCATTACACGGAGAACAAGACATGAGAAACATGGGAGGTTTAAGAAAAGTAATGCCAATTACATTCTGGACGATGATGATTTCCACTTTAGCGATTTCAGGAATTTTCCCATTCTCGGGATTCTGGTCTAAAGACGAAATTTTAATGACAGCATTCCATGCCAACATTCCTTTATGGGCAATCGGTTCGATTGCTTCAATCATGACCGCTTTCTATATGTCCCGTTTGATGTATTTAACTTTCTTCAACGACTTTAGAGGAACTGAAGAACAAAAACATCACTTACATGAAAGTCCAGCACTAATTACAATTCCATTAGTAATTTTAGGAGCTTTAGCGGCTGTTGGTGGGGCAATTAGCTTACCAGGAAACAGTTGGTTAAATCATTATTTAGCACCTTTATTTGCTCATAAAGCACATGGTGAACATGGATTAAATGGTGAAGCATATATGTTAATGGCTATTGCTACAGTTGGTGCTTTAGTTGGAATTGGTATTGCTTATTCTAAATATTTGAAAAATAAAGAAATTCCAATAGCTGAAAATGAAACTCAAGGTTTACACAAAGTATTAACTAATAAATATTATTTAGATGAAATTTATATGGCAACAATTGTGAAGCCTTTATATCAAATTTCAAGTTTTGCTAAAAAATATGTGGAGAAATTTATTTCAAAAGCAGTTATTGGTTTAGGTGGTGCAACTTATGCCCTATCTATAAAAGGAAAGAAAATCCAAAATGGTAATATTGGTGTGTATTTATTCGCATTCATATTCGGAATGGTTGGGTTTTTAGTTTATATATTTATAATTCGAGATGTAAAATAATGGATATTAGTATTGTTTTAATTGTATTATTAGTTGGCGCATTAGCCACCTATTTATCTGGAAATAAGTTGGCTTCTAAAATTGCTTTAATTTCAAGTATTGCTGCTTTTGGAGTAACATTATTAAGTTTAAATGCTTTTCAAGCTGGCGATAATTTAGATGTAAACTTACCTTGGATTTCACAACTAAACATCAATTTTGCATTGCATGTTGATGGTTTATCTATAGCTATGTTATTATTAACAACAGGCTTACTACCATTAATTGTATTATCAGGATTTATTACAAAATTTGAAAATTCAAAAGCCATTTATGCTTTAATGTTATTCATGGGATTTGCCATGGCAGGAACATTCTTAGCAGCTGACGGATTATTATATTATATCTTCTGGGAAATTGCATTAATTCCAATTTACTTTATTGCTTTAAATTGGGGTAATGGAGATTTAGAAGAACGTAAAAAAGCCATTTTAAAATTCTTCATTTACACGTTTGCAGGTTCGTTATTTATGCTTTTAGCATTCATTTACTTGTACACCAAAGGTGGAAGTTTTGACATCAACAAATTATATGCTTTACCATTAACTCATGTTGAAAAAACATATATTTTCTTCGCGTTCTTTTTAGCCTATGCAATTAAAATTCCAGTAGTTCCTTTCCACACTTGGCAGGCAAACACGTATAGCAAAGCACCAGCTGTTGGTACAATGTTATTATCTGGTATCATGTTAAAAATGGGATTATACAGTGTCTTAAGATGGCAATTGCCATTATCTGATAGTGCCGCAAAAGAATACATGCCAATTATTGTGGCTTTATCAATTGCAGGAATTATTTATGGTGCAATTGTAACTTTAAAACAAAAAGACATTAAAAAATTATTAGCCTATTCATCATTATCTCACGTTGGATTAATTGCTGCAGGTTTATATTCTTTAACTTTCGAAGGATTTCAAGGTGCGGTTTTACAAATGTTATCTCACGGTATTGTAATAGTTGGATTATTTTACATTGTAGAATTAATTTATAGCAGATACAACACTTACGAAATAAAAGAAATGGGTGGAATTAGAATTCAAGATACATATTTCGCATCATTATTTATGGTTGTGATGTTAGCTTCTGTTGCTTTACCAACCACATTCAACTTTATTGGAGAATTCAATTTACTTTATAGTTTATTCAAAGTAAATATTTGGTATGCAGTTATTGCTGGAACCACAATCATTTTAGGAGCTTTTTATATGTTGAGAATGTTCCAAAAAGTAATGCTAGGTGGAGAAACAAAATCTTTCCAAAAAATTTCAAAACAAGAAAGTATTGTTTTAGTAGTTGTTGTAGCTTTAACAATTTTCTTCGGATTATTTCCTCAACCAATTATCGATTTAATCGAACCAAGTTTACAATCAATTTTAACACAAATTAAATAATAATCAGCACAAAATGACTACATTAATTGCTATAATAGGAATCGGAATATTTTGTTTATTAGCAGAAATAATGAATCTAAAAAAGATTATTATTCCTGTGTCAATTGTGTCATTGATGGCATTATTTGGTTTAAACTTAACAGAACAATTACCTGAAATTACTGGTTTCGAATCGATGATTCAAATGAATCCTTTCGCAAAAGTATTTTCAAGCTTATTCATTTTAGTAACCGCTCTTTTAATTTTAATGAGCGCGCCGAGTTATGCAAAAAGCTCAAAATTATCAGATTTCATTTCCATAAAAGTATTTATGCTTTCCGGAGCAGTTGCTATGGTAAGTTTCAGTAACATGGCGATGTTCTTTTTAGGAATTGAAGTTTTATCAATTGGGCTATATGTTTTAGCAGGTAGCGACAGATTAAATATTAAAAGTAATGAAGCCGGAATGAAATATTTCCTAATGGGTTCATTTGCATCTGGAATTTTATTATTCGGAATTGCCATGATTTATGGCGCTACAGGAACTTTTGATGTAGGAACTTTATACGAAGCTTCTATTTCTGCAAGTACAGAATTTTGGTTTTACATTGGTGTAATTTTAATTACAATTGGAATGTTATTTAAAGTAGCAGCTACTCCAATGCACTTTTGGGCGCCAGATGTTTACGAAGGTTCACCAACTCAAGTTACAGCTATCATGAGTACTTTGGCTAAAGTGGCTGCAATGGCTTCTTTCTTCAAATTGATTACGATTTTAAACAGCCAAATGTTATACAGCTATACACAAGTTATTGTTGTAGTTGTAATTGCAACCATGTTGTTTGGTAACATAATGGCACTTCGTCAGAAAAAAATCAAACGTGTTATTGCTTATTCAGGTATTTCTCACACTGGATTTATGTTATTGACTTTATTGAACATAAATGCTGCAGATAATAACCTATTGTTTTATACAACTTCATACGCAATTGCAGGTTTAGCTGCTTTTTCTGTAATTTTATATGTTATTAAAAACGAAGATAACGATCAAATTGAAAACTTTAATGGATTAGGAAAAAAGAATCCTTTAATGGCTTTCATCATGACAATTGCTTTATTGTCTATGGCTGGAATTCCAATTTTAGCAGGTTTCTTTGCGAAGTTCTTCTTATTGAATCAAATTATTTCAAGCGGATTTATTGGCTTAGCTATCGTTGCGATTATCAACTCAATGATTGCTGTGTTTTATTACTTTAAAGTTGTGGTGGCGATGTACACGAAAGAACCAACTTATGATAAAGAATATGCTAATCATCCAGAATATTACATTGTAGGAATTGTAGCAACAGTATTATTAGTCCTAATTGGAATTTTCCCTGATGCGATTATGAATTTATTATAAGATTCCAAATAACTTAAATAAAAATCCCAGCTTTTAAATATAGAAGTTGGGATTTTTTTTTAAATAAAATTGAAAATGTGTAATCTTAAATGCGACCATTCGAATAGTAATGATTGGCATTAGCAAGACTTTTAAATTCGTAGAATCCTCAATTTAAATTAACAAAGATTGCGAGTACACATTGTGAGATATGAGAATAAAATAGTCCCAACCAGTTTCCTAGTTGGGACTACTTCTTCCTTTTCTTTTTCATTATTATTTCATTTGTCTAATTTATAGTTTATTATCGGTCAAATGTAATTCATCTAAATCTTCATTATATTAACCTATTTTAACTATACTTATTTAATACTTATTTTTTCACTTAAACTTCCTTTTGTAGTTTCAACTTTTACGATATAAACTCCAGCGCTAAATGAATGCATTGGAATTTGAATATCCGATTGGTTTTCATTTTTAACATCCCAAGTATTTACTAATTGTCCAACTAAATTATATAAGTATACATTTTTAACTGTTGTGTTGGTGTCATCATTAGTAATTTGTAACACTTGGT
>CAMLRV010000007.1 GCA_946482495.1 uncultured Flavobacteriia bacterium | reverse complement strand
CTGGCGATGGTTTTTCATTCGCTTCAATTTGATACACAAACAAACGCACAATATAAAATAATCCTGCAAACCAAGTGATTACAAAGATTAAGTGTAGTGATTTTAAGTATTCGTACATGGTTTATTTGTTTAATTTCAAGTTAAATCTGATTCTTTTAACTTGGTTCTTATTACATTTAACTTGGCTCTTTCTCAAATTCTTTAATCCAATTTGCCACTACATTGCACCATTCATCTTCGTCGTTCAGACATGGTATAGCTAAAAATTCTTGCCCGCCATTTTCCATAAATTCTTCATTAGCACGCATCGCAATTTCTTCCAGTGTTTCTAAACAATCTGCTACAAAAGCGGGTGTTACAACGGCTAGTTTTTTGATTCCTTTTTTAGGCATTTTGTTGATTTCTACATCGGTATAGGGAGTAAGCCATTTGTCGCCCGCTAAACGAGATTGAAAAGTTTGACTATATTTTCCTTCTGGAATATCTAATAATTTAACAATTTGCTTAGTAGTTTCAAAACATTGATGACGGTAACAAAATTCATGTGCTGGAGATGGTGAATTACAACAAGATCCATCGATTTTACAATGTGATTTGGTTACATCTGTTTTGCGAATGTGACGTTCTGGAATTCCGTGATATGAAAACAATAAATGATCATAATCAAAACCTTCTAAATGTTTTTTAAATGAATTTGCCTGTGCTTGTATATAATCAGCTTTATTATAAAAAGCCGGAACTTTTGTCAATTTCATTTCTGGGAATTTTGACTTTACCAATTCATCAGCTAAAGCCCAAATGGTTGTAGTGGAAGCCATAGCATATTGTGGATAAAGTGCCAAAAGCATTACTTCAGTTACGCCTTTATTTTTTAATTCTTGTAAGCCTTTTTCAATAGTCATTGTTCCATATCGCATGGCTAAAGCCACAGGAATACCTACAAGTTTCTCCACTTTTTGGTGCATTTTTTTAGAGAAAACAATTAAAGGAGAACCTTCGTTTGTCCAAATTTTTGCATAGGCTTCGGCGGAATTTTCAGGACGTTTTCTTAAAATGATACCTCTTACTAGTAAAGCTCTTAATAAATAGGGAACATCAATTACATATTTATCCATTAAAAACTCATCTAAATATGGTTTTACATCTTTTGGTGTCGGACTTTCAGGTGAGCCTAGATTTACTAATAATACTCCTTTCATTACTACAATTAAATTTTCTCCAAAAATACTAAATATTTATAACTAACTATAATTAGTTTTTTTGTTGGTTTTCCTGGGTTTTTTTTGATATTTATTTCTTACAATTGTTAAAAGGATAATTTTTTTTCAATAAAAGTTGTAATTGTTTAAATAATTTTCTACTTTGTCAACGAATTGTTAAATTCTATTGAATAATCAAACCCCTAAAATCTAACTAGTATGAAAAAAAATTATTTTGCATTATTTATGCTACTAGCGGCGTGGAGTTCGATGGCTCAGTCTGGTGTGGGTATAAATAAAACATCCCCACAGCAACAATTACATCTTGGTTCTCAAACTGGAACAATTAGAGTAGACGGTTTAAATTCTACCAATAACGATTTCAATGGTGGAGTGGCCGGGCAAACGTATCCACTTTATGTGGATAGTAATGGAGATTTAACTCTAAAAGTTTCCGCATCTCAAAATAGCGATGGAAATGACGCGTATACTACAGCAGGAGTAAACGGTTTTGTAGCAATAACTGCTGCACAAGCAAATGATGGTTATGAATCTGTTGAAATCACATCTTACACTTTTACGGTAACACGTAACACCATTCTTGAAATTAAATATTCATTGAGTATAGAAGTATTTCAAGACAATCTTTTAACTATTATCAAAGACGCCTATGCTAGAAACATTACTAATTTTTTCACTTTAGATACACCAGTGCTTGCGCCAACAACAAGAAGATATGCGCCAAGTTCAAAATGTTATTTCAATAGAAACGACATTGCTTCTAATCCAGCTGCAGCTCCAGATGCTTCAACAGGCTATATTTACAATAGTGGTACTACGTATATGTCTTTGACTCCAGGTGCTCATACTATTCGTTTTTATGGAACTGTTTGTTCAGGAGTTAATAACCAGAATACCTATATAAGGTTTGCTGGTGGTCCAGATGCAATTTTTATGCGTTTATATTAAAAACTAAAAAACTAAAGATTATGAAAAAAGTTGTATTTTATATCTCAATTTTATGTTCTAATTTCCTTTTTTCTCAAGTAGGTATTGGAACAGCTACTCCTCAAAAAGATTTACATATTGCAGGAACTACTTCAACTATTCGTATTGAAAGTTTAAATTCTACAAATAAGCCTTTATTAAATGTTCCTCCAAGATTAGCGCCAGTTTATGTAACTGCTAATGGAGATTTAACACTTGATCCACCAAATTATAATGCTGGTGAAGGTGTTGGTGTAAATGAACCTTTGAACTTTTTAATAAGTGTGCCAAATTTCGTTCCAAACGGACCTTATGGCGATGGAACCGTTGTAGCTAATAATACAACAGTTACAAGTGCGGTAAATCAAATTACTTCTGTGCCGTTTACAAGCCCGCAAGACGCTTTAATTGAAGTGCGTTATGCGATGACAATTGACCTTTCGGATCAGTTTTTACCAGCGCCAGCCGCTTCAACTTTTGCCGATATTTCTGCAAGAACAGTTCGTTGCTACTATTATATTGATTTAAATAATGATGGTTTAGATGCTACAGAACTTTCAAAAAAATATGGTTTGCATGGTGAAGCTTATACGTCTTATGTGCAAGGTTCTGTTGGATATGCATTTATTCACGGTGTTGGATATGGAAATATTCCTGCAGGAAATCATTCCTTAGTTTTTTATGGCGAAACGATTGATGGAAATAATAGAGATACTTTTGTAGGATTTGGAGGTTCTTCAGATTATTTAAAAATTCGTATTTATAATTAATACTTTAAACAATGAAAAAAACATTACCTATATTATTTATATTTTCTTCAATTTTTGCATTTGCTCAAGTTGGAGTAAACACTACAACTCCTCAAGAAGAACTTCACGTAGCTGGAGCAAATTCAAACATACGAATTGAAGGTTTAAATGCAGTAAATAACCCTTTAAATTTAGGGGTAAATGAGAACACTCGTGTTTTTGCTAACGCCAATGGAGATTTAGTTTTAAGTACAATTCCAACTAATATTGAAGTGCTTTTTAATCCGGCTAATTATTTAGCTGACCCTTTAGATACTGGAGGTGCTGATACCAATCAAGTAAATCAAACAGGAGTGGGTTCTGGATATTCTATGGCTGGATGGCCAAGACAAACGGGCGCTGGTTTATCCACATTTACGTTAACCAGACCTGCAATTGTTGAAATTAACTACGCAGTATCTTACGAAATTTATAAGGCAGGACTTCCAATTGATGATTATCATGCCCGTACAGCGCAATTTTATGTGTATTTAAGAAATGGAGGACCGGCAGGAGCGACTATTGTAAATGATTATGATGGTGTGCCAATTAATTTTGCAGGAAATCCTGGTGCTATGGGTTATAGTGGAAATTTTTACACCAACGGAAGTACGGCTGGGGCTGGAGGTCAAGAGGGATTTGATAAAAAATTCTATGCAACTGGTCATGATTACATTAAATTAGGACCTGGAACGTATTGTCCAATGTTCGCTGGAATTTTATTCGTAGCCAATACAGCCGGAACTGGAGCGGTAAAAATGCAAATGGGTGGAGGAGATGATGAAGTAATTATAGTAGCCCACTATTATAACTAAAAATAAAAAAAGAGCCTTTTGGCTCTTTTTTTATTTCTCTAACAAATATTTTTTCGGTGTGGTTCCGTATTTCTTTTTAAAAGCGGCAATAAAATGACTTGACGTGCTGTATCCAATTTGTAAACCTACTTCGTTTACATTATACGAACCTGATTCCAACATTTTGCGTGCATATTCCATTTTATAATCGAATAGAAAATTAAAAACAGTGTCGCCATAAATTTCTTTAAATCCAGCTTTTAATTTTTTTAAAGAAATACCTACTTCATCTGCCAATTCTTGTAAACCTGGTGGTTCAGCCATGTTTTTAATAATAATTTCTTTAGCTTTTTTAATTTTTAAAACATTGCTTTCATCAGATAAAAACGGACAATGCTCTGCATTTGGATCTTCATTTGTATTAAAGAATAAGCTCAACAATTCATAGCTTTTTCCTTTTAAATATAAGGTTTTAATTGATGAGTTTTGGTTGTAATGAAAAATTTGATTCAACACAATCGCCATAGACGGACTAATAGCTTCCTCTGCGTAATATTTTTTTTCCAAATTATCTTTACTTAAAAAAGGAATCATTTCTGCATCGTTTGAAAATAAAGTGTGGAATTTTTTAATCGAAATTAATATCGAAATCAACCAACTTTTAGGTTCAATTTCTAAATGTAAAGGCAATTCTTTTTGTGGATTGTATAATAAAAGGGCTTTTTCTTCATTTAAATCCAATGTATAAGAGTTGTTGTTAAAAATAAATTTTCCTTTTCCTTTTACATTAAAATGAAACTGAATTAATCCTGTACCAACCTGTTTTTCAACAATTTCTGTGTTGTCAGAATCGTTTTGAAAACGTAATAAAGTAAAATCATCATCAATTTTAATTTCTTCAAATGAACTCATAGCGTTATTTTTATGAAATGTTTTTAATTAAAATATACATTTGTTATTTATAATTATTCTAAACAAACAACATCTGCGGTATTGAATTTGTTACAAAGTTACTAGTTTATAGCAAAATAAGTACAATTTATTCAAAAAAAACAATTTACGATATAAAAAGTACTTTTAGCGTTGTTTTTATAAAAAGCTAAACAATAATTTTGTGCATCTTTAAGAGATAAAGCAATTTATGGACAATCATTCACCCGCAAAACAAAATACTTTCTACGCTATCGGCTTGAGCTACAAAAAAGCTGATGCCGAAATTAGAGGTAAATTTAGTTTAGACGACGCAGCCAAAACCAACCTGTTGGAACAAGCCAAAGCTAATGGTGTAGATAGTTTATTAGTTACTTCGACATGTAACAGAACCGAAATTTATGGTTTTGCACAACATCCTTTTCAATTGATTCAATTACTTTGTGAAAACAGTCAAGGTTCTTTAGAAGAATTTCAAAAATACGCTTACGTTTACAAACAAAAAGAAGCTTTAAACCACATGTTTCGAGTAGGAACTGGTTTAGATAGTCAGATTTTAGGTGATTTTGAAATCATCGCACAATTGAAAAACGCTTTTGTGGAAAGTAAAAAATTTAATTTAGCGAATGCTTATTTAGAGCGTTTGGTAAATTCAGTAATTCAAGCCAGTAAAAAAGTTAAAAACGAAACCGAAATTTCTAGCGGTGCCACTTCGGTATCATTTGCAGCGGTTCAATATATTTTTAAGAATGTTGAAAATATTTCCGACAAGAACATCTTGCTTTTCGGAACAGGTAAAATTGGAAGAAATACGTGTGAAAATCTAGTCAAACATTCGAAACACGAACATATTACGTTAATCAACAGAACAAAAGATAAGGCGGAGAAATTAGCTAAAAAATTAAATCTTATTGTTAAGGATTATTCAGATTTGCAGATCGAATTACAAAAAGCAGATGTAGTTGTAGTAGCTACTGGTGCACAAAACCCAACGGTTGATTTAGATATTTTAAACCTGAAAAAACCCTTGTTGATTTTAGATTTATCGATTCCGAAAAATGTAAACGAAAACGTTAAGCAAAATCCATTAGTGACATTAATTCATATGGATCATTTGTCGCAAATTACGGATGAAACTCTAGAAAACAGAAAACAACATATTCCTGCTGCCGAAGCAATTATTACAGAAATTCTAACTGAATTTTTAACTTGGTCTAAAGGCAGAAAATATGCACCTACAATTCATGCATTAAAAGCGAAATTAAATGCAATTAAAGAATCGGAAATTAATCACTTGAAAAAGAAAAATGCCGATTTTAATGAAGAACATGCTGAAATTGTAACGGCTAAATTAATTCAAAAAATAACCAGCCATTTTGCCAATCATTTGAAAGATGATAACACTGTTGTGGAAGAAAGTGTAGAATGGATAAATAAGGTTTTTCAAATCGACTAATGGCAAATCAAAAAACCATACGAATAGGAACTCGCGATAGCGAATTAGCACTTTGGCAAGCTCATACTGTTGAAAAACAATTAAACGATTTAGGTTATAAAACCGAAATTATTGCCGTGAAATCAGAAGGCGATATTGTTTTAGATAAACCGTTGTACGAATTAGGAATCACAGGAATTTTCACAAAAACCCTTGATATTGCAATGATTCAAGGCAAAATTGATATTGCGGTGCATTCTATGAAAGATGTGCCAACGCAATTGCCAAACGGAATCATTCAAGGTGCAGTTTTAGAAAGAGCTTCCACGTTAGACATTTTAGTTCATAAAGGAAATTTAGATTTTCTTACCGAAGAGAATTGCACAATTGCTAGTAGTAGTTTACGAAGAAAAGCAAGTTGGTTACACAAATATCCAACTCACAATGTAGAAGATATTCGCGGAAATGTAAATACCAGAATGCAAAAAGTAGCCGATTCTGAAACATGGAGCGGTGCCATTTTTGCAGAAGCTGGTTTAGAAAGAATCAATTTAAAACCAGAAAATTATATCGCATTAAATTGGATGACACCAGCGCCAGCTCAAGGTGCCATGTTAGTGGTTTGTAACGCTGACGATATGTTTTCGTTAGATGCTGTTTCGCAATTAAATCATATCGAAACAGAAATTTGTACCTATATCGAACGTCAATTTCTAAGAACATTAGAAGGTGGTTGTACGGCGCCAATTGGAGCCATTGCAACGTATAACGAAAAAGAAGATGTGATTGATTTTACTGGAGTTTTATTTTCAATTGATGGGATACAAAAATTAGACATTACTAAAAAAGTTGATGTTTCCGAATGGAAAAAATTAGGTTTCAATTCTGCTCAAGAAATTTTAGCAAACGGTGGTTCAGTATTAATGACAGAAATTAAAGAAAAACTGAAAAAATAATGTCAGCAATCAAAATTCTTTCTACAAAAATCCTTTCACCAATTCAAAAACAAGAATTGGAAAAAGCAACTATCCAAGTTGTGGAAGCCAATTTTATCCAAACTGAAAACATTTCTTTCGAATTAGAAAACATACATGATAATTTAATTTTCACGAGTCAAAATGCAGTTTTAAGTGTATTGAATCATCCAAAAATTAAAGATTTGAAGAAAAAAACTGTTTTTTGTGTAGGTTCGAAAACAAAAGAATTGCTAAACGAAAACGGATTTAAAGTAGAAGCGCATACGGGTTATGCAGAAGATTTAGCCGAAATAATTTCTTTAGTTTATGCTGATGAAAGTTATACGTTTTTTAGTGGTAATCTCCGTAGAGATACGTTGCCAGAAATGTTAACTCAAAACGATATAGTTTTCAATGAAATTAAGGTTTACGATACGACTTTAACTCCTCAAAAAATTTCGGAAAGTGTAGATGCGATTTTGTTTTTCAGTCCGTCTGGCGTAACAAGTTATCTCAAAAAAAACACTATTGCTAACGAAAAATTGTTTTGCATTGGTAATACAACGGCAGCAAGTTTAGAAGAAAAATTACCTGAAAATAAAATTAAAAACATACAAATTGCTTATCAACCATCTGTTGAAAATGTAATTGATCAAGTTATAGAATATTATACATAATAATACCTGACAGGTTTAAATAAAAGAAAATGATAAAAAACGATTTATTCTTACGTGCCTTAAATAACGAATCTGTAGAACGTCCGCCAGTTTGGATGATGCGTCAAGCAGGAAGATATTTGCCAGAATTTAGAGCGTTACGCGACAAATATGATTTCTTTACGCGTTGCGAAACTCCAGAATTAGCAGCAGAAATTACAGTTCAACCGATTCGAATTGTAAAACCAGATGCGGCAATTTTGTTTTCAGATATTTTGGTGGTGCCACGTGCGATGGGAATTCACGTTGAATTAAAAGATAATTTAGGACCAATTATTCCTAATCCAATCAGAACTTCGCAAGATGTAGAAAAAGTTTTCGTTCCAGATGTGAATGAAACGTTAGGTTATGTTTTCGATGCGATTAAATTGACAAAAGAAATGTTGAATGACGAAGTGCCATTAATTGGTTTCGCAGGTTCACCATGGACAATTTTCTGTTACGCCGTAGAAGGAAAAGGTTCTAAAAGTTTCGATACTGCGAAAGGATTTTGTTTTTCGAATCCAGTAGCAGCACACGTTTTATTACAAAAAATTACCGATACAACAATCTTATACTTAAAAGAAAAAGTAAAAGCAGGTTGTAACGCGATTCAAATTTTTGATTCTTGGGGTGGAATGTTATCACCAGTGGATTATAATGAGTTTTCATGGCAATACATTAACCAAATTGTTGAAGCCTTAGCGGAAGAAACAAAAGTAATCGTTTTCGGAAAAGGATGTTGGTTTGCATTAAACGAAATGTCGAAATCAAAAGCATCGGCTTTGGGTGTAGATTGGACGTGTTCACCAAGAAATGCACGTTATTTATCTGGTGGAAAAATTACATTACAAGGTAATTTCGATCCAAGTCGATTATTATCACCAATTCCAACCATTAAAAAAATGGTTCACGAAATGATTGACGAATTCGGAAAAGACAATTATATCGTAAACTTAGGTCACGGAATTTTACCAAACATTCCAGTTGATCACGCGAAAGCTTTTGTGGAAGCGGTGAAGGAGTATAACAAGTAAATAGTCTCAGTCTCAGATTGCAGATTAACTGCGACTGAATACTGCGACTGAACACTAAAACAATGAAAAATAAATTCTACACATACATACAAAATCTTCAAGATCAAATCGTTGCTGGATTAGAAGTAGTTGAAGGAAAAGCTAAATTTCGTGAAGACATTTGGGAACGACCAGAAGGCGGCGGCGGAAGAACACGCGTAATTGAAAACGGACAAGTTTTTGAAAAAGGCGGAGTGAATATTTCGGCAGTTCATGGAAAATTACCAGAATCGATGCAGCAAATGTTTAAAGTTGGGGAAGCCGATTTCTTCGCTTGTGGATTGAGTTTGGTTATTCATCCGAAAAACCCAATGGTGCCAACAGTTCACGCGAATTGGCGTTATTTTGAAATGTATGATGATAATGGAAAGGTAATTAATAGCTGGTTTGGTGGCGGACAAGATTTAACTCCTTATTATTTGTTTGTAGAAGATGGAAAACACTTTCATCAAACATGTAAAACCGCTTGCGATAAACATAATCCAGAATTCTATCCAAATTATAAAAAGAAATGTGACGAGTATTTTTGGAACGCACACCGAAATGAAGCTAGGGGTTTAGGTGGTTTGTTTTTCGATTATTTGAAAGAAACCGAAACCATGAAAATGGAAGATTGGTACAATTTCGTAACGGAAGTTGGAAATTCTTTCTTAGAAGCCTATGTTCCAATTGTAGAAAGAAGAAAAGTTTTACCTTTTACACAAGAACAACGCACATGGCAAGAAATTCGTCGTGGTCGTTATGTTGAGTTCAATTTGGTTCACGATAAAGGCACGCTTTTCGGACTAAAAACTAACGGAAGAATTGAAAGTATTTTAATGAGTTTACCACCACATGTTCAGTGGATATACGATCATCATCCAGAAGTTGGTAGTGCCGAAGAAAAATTGATACAAGTTTTAGAAAATCCGATTGACTGGGTTTAATTATCCATTGTCAATTATAAATTATAAATTGATATGTTCCCATTACACAGAGGTCGTCGTTTAAGAGTTAACGAATCCATAAGAAGTTTAGTTCGCGAAACCACATTAAGTCCAAGCGATTTTATGTTTCCGATGTTTATTGCAGAAGGCGAAAATGTAAAGGTTGAAATTCCATCCATGCCAGGAATTTTTCGTCGTTCTATTGATTTAACCGTCGAAGAAGTGAAAGAACTTTTCGCTTTAGGAATTCGTGCGGTAAACATTTATGTAAAAGTCGATGAATCTTTAAAAGATAACACAGGAAAAGAAGCTTGGAATCCAAATGGATTAATGCAACGCGCCATTAAAGCAATTAAAACGGCTTGCCCAGAAATGATTGTGATGCCTGATGTAGCATTGGATCCGTATTCAATTTATGGTCATGATGGAATTATTGAAAATGGTGATGTGGCTAACGATGTAACTAATGCTGCTTTAGTAAAAATGGACGTTTCTCATGCACAAGCTGGAGCCGATTTTGTAGCGCCAAGTGATATGATGGACGGAAGAGTGTTACGCTTACGCGAAGGTTTAGATGCAGCTGGATTTCATAATGTGGGAATCATGAGTTATTCGGCGAAATATGCTTCAGCTTTTTATGGTCCATTTCGTGATGCCTTAGACAGTGCACCAAAAGAAGCTGATGTTGTGGTTCCGAAAGATAAAAAAACCTATCAAATGGATTATGCAAATCGTATCGAAGCGGTAAAAGAAGCCTTATGGGATGTGGAAGAAGGTGCCGATATGGTCATGGTAAAACCAGGAATTGCTTATTTAGATATCGTTCGTGAAGTGAAAGACGCTGTGGATGTGCCAGTAACGGTTTTCCATGTATCTGGAGAATATGCGATGATTAAAGCAGCTTCGGAAAGAGGTTGGTTAGATCATGATAAAATTATGATGGAACAATTAATGTGTATTAAAAGAGCGGGTGCGAGTTTAATCTCGACATACTTTGCGAAAGAAGCCGCTATTTTATTGAATAAATAATCAATTTGTCACTTCGAGCGGAGTTGAGAAGCCATCTTATTATGAAAAAAATATTATTTCTTGTTATTATATCTATATTTCTTTCTTGTAAAAAAGAACCAGAAGTTGTGACTGATGTACTTGTGGTAGATAAACCAAACGTTACTAAAGAATTAGGTAAAGAATTATTTGAAGGGAAGGGAATGTGTTTTACCTGTCACAAAGAAGATACCAAAATTATTGGTCCAAGTATTAAAGAAATTGCTAAAATCTATACAGATAAAAAAGCAAGCATTTCAATATTCTTACAAGGTGAAACCGATCCAATAGTGGATCCAACTCAATTCGAAATTATGAAAGCTAATTTTGAAATTACGCGAACAATGACTGAAGAAGAGCTAAAAGCTTTAGAAGAATATATGTTAAGTTATAACTAAAAAAAGCTCAAAACTAAGTTTTGAGCTTTTTTGTGCGGGTGAAAGGACTCGAACCTTCACACCGTGAGGCACCAGATCCTAAGTCTGGCGTGTCTACCAATTTCACCACACCCGCAGTATTGGAGTGCAAATATATAAACATTGTTTGCTTTTACAAAGGATTTTAAATTATTTTTTCAAATTATCAAATATCATAGTAAAATTATCTTTTTCGCAAAAAAAAGGTGCATTTCGTCGATTTTTTTTGGTTTTTCGTCGGTATTAATATTTTTTTTATAATTTAGGCGCCTTAACTAAACCGAAATGAAAAAAACTTACACAAATTTTACTAGAATTACTTTTTGTGTCCTACTGTCAGTTGCATTTAATAACGGGTATTCACAAACTGAAAAGCAAGTTCAAGACATAATCAAGGATTATGACATGGTGAAAGCCAACCAATTACTCCAAAAAGTGAAACAAAGAGAAATTCGCGAAAAAGGAGAAGTGGAAGAATTTGCAAAAATCAACAATTTGCCTATTTATAAGGAAAATAAAAATGGCGGATTTGATCAATTAATGCGAATTGCTCCAGGAGGAATTCCAATTTATTACTCAATTGACAATGCGGAAGCAGCAATTTCAACTCGTGTTCCACACCTTAGATCTGGTGGAAGTTTAGGATTAAACTTAACAGGAACTGGAATGGTGCCACGTATGTGGGATGGTGGACCAATTCACAATCACCAAGAATACGCAGGAAGAATTAATATGGTGGACAACATGATTAGAAATACTAATAGTTTCCACTCAATTCACGTAATGGGTACTATTATTGGTTCTGGGGTGAATGCAACTGCAAAAGGTATGGCTCCAGCTGCAACATCTAGATCTTTTGATTGGGATAATGATGAGTCAGAAGCTGTTACCGAAGCTATGAATGGAATGTTAATTTCAAATCACTCTTATGGTGTGCCAGTATCTTCAGTATCTTCAACACCTTGGTATATTGGTGCTTATTCTGCAGAGTCATACAATTGGGATGAAATTGCCTATACTTTTCCAAATTATTTGCCAGTTTTATCTGCTGGAAATGACGGAAGTGCAACCAATCCAAACCCAACTACAACTGGATATGATAAATTAAATGGAAATAAAGGTGCGAAAAACGTAATTACTGTGGCGAATGGTAGAGACGCAACTGTTGATGCAACAGGAGCAATTACCGGTGGTGCATTAATTCATTCTTCTTCAAGCCAAGGTCCAACAGATGATAGAAGAATTAAACCAGATATTACTGGTGATGGTTCGGGAACAGGTTCTGGTATTTTTTCTGCCGGAAATGGTTCAGGAACAGGAGGTACTACAACTCAATATGCAACTATGTTAGGAACTTCAATGGCTGCGCCAAATGTTACAGGTACATTAACACTAGTTCAACAACATGCTAATAATGTGAATGGTAAATTTATGAGAGCAGCAACTTTAAAAGGTTTGGCTTGTCATACGGCTACAGATAGAGGTAGACCAGGTCCAGATGCACAATATGGTTGGGGATATTTAGATGCTAAAAAATCTGCCGAAACAATTACTGGAAACGGATTAACATCTTGGATTTCTGAAGAAACTTTAGCACAAGGGCAAACAATAACTATGCAAGTGGTAGCAACAGGTGGAACAACTCCATTATTAGGTTCAATTTGCTGGACAGATGCTCTTGATGAAAGTAAAGTTAATAACGGAACTTTAAATGATACAGCACCAGACTTAACAAACGATTTAGATATTAGAATTACTCAAGCAGCTACTACTTATTATCCTTGGAAATTAATGCCAGTGGCTACAGATAATGCAACAAGAGTTGGTGATAATAATGTGGATAATGTAGAAAGAATTAATATTGACGCACCAACTGCTGGAACTGTTTATACAATCACAGTAACTCATAAAGGAACTTTAGTTGATGGTGCTCAGAAATTTTCATTAATTGTAACAGGAATTACTTCAAACTTTGCATTTAAAACTCTTGCTGATACACAAACAAAATGTTCTAACACTGGTAATGCTGTTTTTAACTTTTCTGTTACTAAACTTGGTGGTGCCGATGTGAATTTTACATCAGCTAATGTTCCAGCTGGAGCGAATTTAGCTTTTAGTCAAAGTACATTTTCAGCAAATGGTAATTTTGATGTAACAATCAGTAATTTAGCTAATGTAGCTGCTGGTTCGTATGTAATCGATATTATTGGAAATAATGGTTCTGAAACTGAAATTAGAAAATTATACTTAAAAGTGTTTCACCCAACATTTTCAGCTCCAACATTACTGTCTCCTGCTAATGCGCAAATTGGTTCAACAACAGTTGAAACCTTAACATGGCAAAATGATTTAAATGTTACAAATTGGGATGTGCAAGTTTCTACTATGCAAGATTTTTCAACAATCGCATTTTCAGGAAATGTAACTGTTCCGAACTATACCATTTTAGGTTTAACTTCTAATACAACTTATTACTGGAGAGTAAAACCAAATAATACTTGTGCTGCTGGAGTATATTCTACAGAAAGAAGTTTTAGTACGGCTATTATTGATTGTTCAGCAGCCGCTTTCGCCGCAACGGATTATTCAAATGCTACAATTCCAGCTACTGCCAATTCAATTGCTACTGTTCCAGTAACGGTTACTGGTGGTTTAACTATTGGGAAAATAACAGCAAATGTTGCTTTAACACATACTTATGTGCAAGATATGACTATCACTTTAACTGGACCTGCTTCTATTGGAAGTCCAGTGATAATTTTACAACAAGAAGCTTGTGGTGATCAAGACGATATTAATTGTACTTATGATGATCTTGGTGTAGCGCCAGTTTGTACTACAGTTCCAGCAATTTCAGGTGCAACTAAATCGTATGAATTGTTACATGGTTTAGATGGTTTATTAGCAGATGGAACATGGATATTAACAGTGAATGACCCATATAATGGAGATGGTGGCGCAGTAAGTTCGTTTAGTTTGAAAATTTGTAGTAAACAAGCTCCATTGTCATCAAACTCATTTGTTTCAATTGATGATTTGAATGTATTTACTCAAAACGAAAAATTGCATATTATTTCATCTGAAACTATTCAATCGGTATCTATATTTGATGTTCAAGGAAAAAATATTTTTTCTAAAAATAACATTAATACAACCCAATTCGAAACAGAAAAAATCAGATCTACAAAACAACTTTTAATTGTAAAAATTCAATTAGAAAATGGTACAATTGTAGAGAAGAAAATAATTTTATAAGAAAATATATATTTTTTAAAAGACTCCGAATTTTATTAATTCGGAGTCTTTTTATTTAAAAAAGTAACTATTTATCAATTTGTTAAGAAAATATTTGACATGTAATTTATAATTTTTATATTAGCGGGCTAATTTAACCCTAAATCAAGATGAATAAAAAATTACTTAGTTTAATTATTCTTTTTGCTTTTGTTGTTTCTTGTAAAGAAAATGCGAAAGAAGTACAGAATGATACTGTTGTCAAAGAAGAGCCAGTTTTAGTAAACGAATCTTCAAATGATGATATAAATATTCAAAACACGCAGGAAATTACTGCTACACCTGTTGAAGAAGTAGGTAAGTATAAACTTGCTGAATACAAGTTTTCTAAGGAAGACAAGGTTGCTATAGAACCAATTCCGGAAATTATTTCTGAGAAAACAATCCAATTAAGAAATACGCATCAAAATTTTTTAGATAAAAACTTATTTAAAAAGACGTTTTTAATGTCTAAAAAAGAGCGTAAAGCTGCTGGTTTACCACCTTACAAATATTTCGAACAAGATTGGGCTTTAACCATGAATCCAGAATTAGGAAGACCTACTGGTGAAAATCTTCAACAAATTAGACAAGATTTAGAAAATGCTCGTCAAGAAGCCTTAGCGAACAGAACTCCTGGTGATGGTGCTGATAATCCTTGGGAAGAAAGAGGTCCGAACAATGTAGGTGGAAGAACGAAAGCTCTAATTTTTGATCCAACTGATGTAACTAATAAAACAGTTATTGCTGGAGGTGTAAGTGGTGGTTTATGGAAAAACACGGATATTACTGGTACTGTTGCTTGGACAAAAATGGCTTTGCCAGAAAATTTAAATGTTTTAAATATTACTGTTGATCCAAATAATTCTAGTACATGGTATGTTGGAACTGGAGAATCTTACACGGGAGATGTTAGTGGAAATGGGGTTTGGAAATCAACAGATGCAGGGAAATCTTGGTATCAAGTTTTAGGTGGCGGTACAGCTACTTCTACACAACATTATCAATATAACTTAAATATTGTTGCACCTTCAGCTGCAGGTGTAATTAGAGGATATACAACAGGAATTGCAAATTTTGGAAATCCAATAGACAACTCTATTGTAAACAAAGGTATTGTTTTAGCTGTCGATGGAACAGCTCCTACAGATGATGCTTGTACTACTATTACAAATACAGCTGCTATGGCTGGTAAAATTGCATTGATTAGACGTGGAACTTGTTCTTTTGAAGCCAAAGTTTTAGCTGCTGAAAATGCAGGTGCAGTTGGAGTAATCATTATGAATAATGTTGCAGGTGGTGGAGTTCTTACCATGGCAGATTCTGGATTAGGAGCAACTATTCCTTCTGTATTTATATCTAAAGAAGATGGAGATTTGTTAGTAGCAAACTTAACTAACTTAACAGGAACATTTAACCCTACATTACCAGGTGATTTTAATGGAAATGAAGTTTCAAACTTACAGATGATTAATGATATCGCTATTAAAAATAATGGGGGTGTATCTGAAATTTATGCAGCGGTTAGTGACGGTTTTGGTGGAGGTTCATATATAAATGCTGTTAATTACGGATTGTACAAATCAGTAAATGGTGGTGCAACTTGGACAGCTCTTACTTTACCAGCTTCTCCAAGTGGAAACAAAACTTGTCCAATGGATATTGAAATTGCAGTAGATGGAAAAATTTGGGTTTCATCAACACATAGTACCACATTTAACGATGGTGGAGGGAAAATATTTGTTTCAACTGATAATGGCGCTAACTTCACCTTAAAACATTCTATTGTTGGTAATGGTGGTGGTGCGAGAGTTGAAATTGAAGCTTCAAATACTACAGCAGATAAAATTTATGTATTGGCTCAGTTAGATCAAGCTGCTCCAGCTACTCCTGCAAAAGAGGTTCAATTACTTCTTACAACAAACGGATTTAGTACTGCTCCTACAGTATTGCCATTACCTGGAACATCTCCTGCAACTGAAGCTAGACTTACAACTTATGGGTTTACTGGAGCGCAAGCGTTTTATGATTTATTTATAGAATCTGATCCAACAAATGATGCTAATGTTTATGTTGGAGGTATCAATATTCATAAATCTACAAATAGTGGTTCGGCTTGGACACAAATTACAAGCTGGAGTACAGACGTACATTCAGATCAACATGCTATGACATTCCGACCAGGAACACCAAACTCGGCAGTTTTTGGAAATGATGGTGGTGTTTATTACTGTGCGAGTTTATCTACAGCCACTTATGCTTTAGGTACGGATATAGTAGCTAAAAATACTGGTTTTAATGTAACACAATTTGTAGGTGTTGCTGTTTTACCTGGAGGAATTGCCGGTAACACAGGAGATTTCTTCGTTGCGGGTGCGCAAGATAACGGAAGTAACTCTTTCCCTCAAACACCAAGTTTAACAACAGGTGCTGGAGCAGGAGTGAATTCAAGTTTGGAGATTCAAGGTGGGGATGGTGGAATTCCATTATACTCACAAGATTCAGATGAATATATGGTTACCAATTATGTTTATAATGATAATGTAAATTATAGACCTATAAATAATACTGGTGTAAGAACACTATCAACGGCAGTAGCTGCAGATCAAAGTAGAGGTTTATTTTATCCAGCTTTTGCATTAGATTCTGCAAATGATATAGTGTATTCTGATTTTTCAGATAGTACAAATAGAGTTTATTATTTGAGAAGATATATAAATATTAAGTCGGGTACGGTTACTAGAGTTGACTTAACTAATGGATTATTAACTTCATATCCAACTTCAATTTCTCCAGGAAAAGTTACTGCTACAACATTGTATGTAGGAACTGCAAATGGAAAATTATTAAAATTAATTAATGCGAATACTGTAACAGCTGCAAATTCAGCTTCAACTGTACCAGCTACATCAGGTTGGTCTGATATTACAGGAGCTAGTTTTGTAGGATCTGTATCTGATATTGCATTCGGTGCGAACGACAGTCAAATATTTGTTACTATGAGTAATTATGGTGTAACAAGTATTTGGTACACACCAAACGGGGGTACAAACTGGTATTCATTAGAAGGAAATTTACCTGATTTACCAGTTAGAGCCATCTTGCAAAATCCTTTAGCAGCTAATGAATTAATGATTGCTACAGAATTAGGGGTTTGGTATACAATAGGATTTAATGCAGCATCTACTTCAAATCAAGCGTTAACTTGGTACCAATCATTCAATGGTATGAGTAATGTTAAAGTTACCGATTTAGATTTACAACCAAATTCACCAACTGCTCCAACAGCATACAATGTTTTTGCAGCAACTTATGGTAGAGGAGTATTCTCAAGTCAATTGTGGTTCTGTGGAGCAACTTCTACAACATGGAACGGATCAGCTTGGAGTAATGGTGTTCCAACATCGAAAACTGCAGTAGTATTTGCAGGTAATTTTAGTTCAACTGCTTCTTTAGATGCTTGTTCAGTAACTGTTAATACAGGTGCTAATGTAGTTTTCAATACAGGTCATACTTTAAGAGTAGGTGATAATATTACAGTTACAGGTACTGGAACATTAACAATTAATAGTGATGCAGCTTTAATACAGCATGCTAAACACGCAGTAAATACTGGAAATATTACAGTTAAGAGAAATTCTGCGCCAATGGTTAGATTGGATTATACAGCTTGGTCTTCTCCAGTGGCAAATCAGAACTTATTAGCATTTTCACCAAATACTGTAACAACTCGTTTCTATCAATATTTATATACTGGTACAACAACGCCAACGGCTTATCAATCGGTAGTTCCGTCAAGTAATTCATTTGCTTTAGGGAAAGGATATATGATTAGAGCTGCTAATAACTGGCCTGTAACTGCTACAGTATTTAATGGTCAATATACGGGAGTGCCAAATAATGGTATTATAACGTATTCAATAGGACCTGGATACAACTTATTAGGAAACCCTTATGCTTCACCAATTAGTTCAGATGAATTTATTGTAGATAATGGTTTCGTTAAAACATTATATTTCTGGACGCATACAGCTCCTGCAAGTGGAGGAGTTTATCCGATAAATAATTACGCATCTTATACTTTATTAGGTGGAACTGCTTCTGCTGCTGGTGGAGCTATTCCAAATAATAGAATTCAAGTAGGACAAGGTTTCTTTGTGAATTCGGTAGGAGCTTACACAGCTACTTTTAAAAATGAAATTAGAGAAGATGCGATTACATCTACTCAGTTTTTCAGACAAAGTGAGGCAAATACCAGCGATGAGAAACATAGAGTTTGGTTAAATTTAAATAAAGGAACAACTCCAGTTAATCAAATCTTAGTTGGTTATATGCAAGGAGCTACTGAAGCTGTGGATGATAATATTGACGGAGAAGTATTGGATAAATCTAACTCAATGTTATATAATTTCTTAGATAATAAAGAATATGTAATTCAAGGAAAAGGAATGCCTTTCTCAGATGAAGATGTTGTGAAATTAGGATTTAAAGCTACAGAAGCAGCCAATTACGAAATCAATATTGAACAAGTGGATGGTTTATTTGCAAATCAAAATGTATTTATCAAAGATAATTTAGCTAATACAATTCATAACTTAAAAGAAGGTGCGTATAACTTTATTTCTCAAGTAGGAACATTTAATGACAGATTTGAAATCATCTACAAGAAACCAGGAAATGAAGCAACAATTTCTACAAACACAGTTGATGTTTTAGTTAAAAATAATGATTTAACTATTCAAACATATCAATCAAATATTGCTAATATTGAGGTGTATGACGTTTTAGGAAAAATTATTTTTGCTGCAGACGGAATAAACAATAAGCACTATAATACGAATCAAATTGCGGCATCAAATCAGGCTTTAATTGTAAAAATTCAATTGGAAAATGGAGATGTAATTTCGAAGAAAATTATCATGTAATCTTTCTAATGAAAATAAAAATGAGCTCGAGTAATCGAGCTCATTTTGTTTTAAAAAATCAGGACGTCAATTTTTAATTGATTTTTATAAATTTTAATATTTTTTTCATAAATTAGTCACCCAAATGTAAATATTATGAAAAAAACCTACTTATTTCCTATTAACATTGCTTTTTTTATATTAATTCTTGTTTTTTTTAACAAGGGTTATTCTCAAACTGAGAAACAAGTTCAAGAAATTATCAAAGATTATGATTTGTTGAAAGCCAATCAGTTACTTCAAAAAGTAAAACAAAGAGAGTCTTTGCAACGAAAAGAAGTTGAGGCCTTTGCAAAAAACAATAAGTTGCCTATTTATAGAGAAAATAAAAGTGGTGGTTTCGATCAATTGATGTATATCTCAGAAGATGGAATCCCAATTTATTATTCAATAGACAATGCGGAAGCAGCAATTTCTACTCGAGTACCACACTTAAGATCTGGTGGAAGTTTAGGTTTAAATTTAACAGGAACAGGAATGGTGCCACGTATGTGGGATGGAGGCCCTATTCATAATCACCAAGAATATACGGGAAGAATCACTATGGTGGATGGAACTACAAGAAATACAAATAGTTTCCATTCTATTCACGTTATGGGTACTATTATTGCATCTGGTGTAAATGCGACGGCAAAAGGTATGGCTCCTGCAGCAACTGCAAGATCTTTTGATTGGGACAACGATGAGTCGGAAGCAATTACAGAAGCCATGAATGGAATGTTATTATCCAATCATTCTTACGGTGTGCCAGTAGCTTCAGTATCTTCAACACCATGGTATATAGGAGCATATTCTGCAGAAGCGTATAATTGGGATTTAATCGCTTACAGTTTTCCATATTATTTACCAATTATGTCTGCTGGAAATGATGGTACAGCTACCAATCCAAGTCCTACCACAGCAGGTTACGATAAATTAAACGGAAATAAAAACGCTAAAAATATTTTAACAGTAGCAAACGGAATCGATGCTACCTTCAATGCTGCTTCACCTTACGCAATTACAGGTGGGGGAACAACACATAGTTCTTCAAGTCAAGGTCCAAGTGACGACAGAAGAATTAAACCAGATGTAACTGGAGACGGTGCTGGTACAGGTTCTGGTATTTTTTCTTGCGGAAATGGTTCTGGTACTGGGGGCACTACTACCCAATATTCAACTTTGTTAGGGACTTCAATGGCAGCTCCAAATGTAACTGGAACTTTAACTTTACTACAACAACACGCTAGTAATGTAAATGGTAAATTTATGAAAGCCGCAACTTTAAAAGGATTAGTTTGCCATACTGCTACAGATAGAGGAAATGTTGGTCCAGATGCTAAACAAGGTTGGGGATTAGTTGATGCTAGAACTGCTGCCGAAGCAATTACGAATAACGGATTAACATCTTGGATTTCGGAAGAAGAAATTAAACAAGGAGAAACAATAACCAGACAATTTATCGCAACTGGTGGAACTACACCACTTTTAGGTTCAATTTGTTGGACAGATGTTCCAGATACTTCGAAAATTAATTCAGGAACTTTAAATGAAGCGAATGCAGATATTACAAACGATTTAGATATTAGAATCACACAAGGAGCCTCTACTTTTTATCCATGGAGATTAACTAATGTGGCTTCTGCAAATGCAACAAGAACGGGTGATAATCCAATCGATAACGTAGAAAGAATTAATGTAGATACACCAACTGCAGCTGCAGTTTATACCGTAACAATTACGCATAAAGGTACATTAGCAGATGGACCACAAAAATTTGCTTTAGTTGTAACTGGAGTAACTTCTAACTTTACTTTCAAAACACTTGCTGATACTCAAACAAAATGTTCAAACACAGGTAATGCCATTTATCCATTTTCATTAACAAAAATTGGAGGAGCAAATGTAACTATGAGTGCAGCTAATGTACCTGCTGGTGCAACTTTAGCGTTTAGTGCGAATAATTTTTCAGCTAATGGAACATTTGATGTTACAATAAGTAATTTGCCTTCAGTAGCTGCAGGAAGTTATATCATTGATATTATTGGGAATAACGGTACTGAAACTGAAATTAGAAAAATATACTTAACAGTATTTCATCCAACTTTCTCAGCTCCAGTTTATACAGCTCCGGCTGATGGTTTAACAGGTGTAACAACGGCTACGACTTTAACATGGCAAAATGATGCTAATGCTACAAGTTGGGATGTACAAGTTTCAACTTCCCCAACATTTAGCTCTTTAGCTTTTTCTGGAAATATTACAACTCCGTCTTTTGATTTGATTGGGTTGGCTTCTCAAACTGTTTATTATTGGAGAGTTCGTCCATTAAATAGTTGTGCTACGGCTTCATATGTTAACATGAGAAGTTTCCAAACTGCAATTATTGATTGTACTCCAGCTTCATTTACAGCTACTGATTTTTCTAATGCTGTAATTGACACATCTGCAGGTTCTTCAGCATCAGTTCCAGTAACAGTAACTGGTGGCTACACAATTGGAAAAATTACAGCTAGTGTTAATATAACTCATACTTATGTACAAGATATGACTATTACATTAACTGGTCCGGCAGCAATTGGAAGTCCAGTAGTTATTTTACAAAAAGAAGCTTGTGGAGGACAACCTGATATTAATTGTACGTATGACGATACGGGTAATGGACCAGCATGTAATGCAACTTCGCCAGCAATTTCAGGTAGTATTGCAAGTTATGAAATGTTAGCTAATTTTGATGGTTTAGCCGCAAATGGAGTTTGGACATTAACTGTAAATGACCCATACAATGGTGATGGTGGAAATATTAATGCATTTAGTTTGAAAATTTGTAGTAAAACTGCAATTACTCCAGTGCCCGTATTAACTTCTAATGCTATTAATGTTGTAGCTTCATCAACCGCGGTTATTACCAATGCAGATTTAAATGCTACTTCTACCTCTCAAACTGATGTACAACAAACATACACTTTATTAGAAACTCCAGTTTTAGGATTTCTTAAAAAGAATGGAGGGAACATGATGGTTGGACAAACATTCACTCAAAAAGATATTAATGACGGAATTATTTCTTACTCAAATACAGAAGTAACAACTACATCAACTACTTTTAAAGTTGATGTAAAGAACGCTAGTAATGGTTGGGTACCAAGTAGAACCGTAACTATAAATATTATTCCATGTGGAAGTGTAATTACAACATGGAATGGTTCAGCATGGTCTAATGGAACACCAGCAAAAACAAAAGCAGTAACTTTTGCAGGTAATTATTCTTCTTCAAGTGATATTGAGGCTTGTTCAATTACGGTAAATACAGGTGTAAATGTAACTGTAAATGCCGGACATACGTTTATTGTAAATGGGATAGTAACAGTAACTGGTACAGGAACATTAACTATAAACAATAATGCCGGTTTAAGACAAATTGATGCTACGGTTGTAAATTCTGGAAATATTATTGTGAAAAGAAATTCAGCTGCAATGGTTCGTTTAGATTACACAGCTTGGTCTTCACCAGTATCTGGACAACAATTGCAAGCTTTTTCTCCAAATACTTTAGCTACAAGATTCTACCAATATTTATATACGGGAACAACTACTCCAACAGCATATCAAACAGTAACAGCTACTAATAATTTTGTTATAGGAAAGGGATATATGATTCGTGCCGCAAATAACTGGCCAGTGACGGCAACTGTTTTTAATGGTCAATTTAGCGGAGTACCAAATAATGGTAATGTGCCACAAAGCGTTGGTATTGGCTATAATCTTGTTGGAAATCCTTATGCATCACCAATAGATGCAAGGGCATTTTTAACAGCAAATCCTTCAGTTGGAACATTGTATTTTTGGACACATACGGTGGCTGCAGTGGGAAGCACTTATCCACAAAATAATTATGCTTCATTTACAACTTTAGGAGGAACAGCTTCCGCTGCTGGTGGCGCGGTTCCTAATGGGACTATTCAAACTGGACAAGGATTTTTTATAAATGCTTCTGCAGCTGGAAATGTTAATTTCACAAATACACAACGTGTAAATGCATCTGTTAGCACTCAATTTTTTAGAAATACTAACGAAATTACTACGAATGCTGATTCTGAAAAACATAGAATTTGGTTAAACTTAAATGATGCCTCAAACTCATATAATCAAATATTAGTTGGTTATACAGAAAATGCAACAAACGGAATTGATAATTTAATTGACGGTGAAGTATTAGATAAGTCTAAAACGATGTTATATAATGTTGTAAATGATAAAGAATTTGTAATTCAAGGAAAAGGATTACCTTTTGTAGATACTGATGAAATTCAATTAGGATTAAAAGTTACTACTACAGGAAATTATTCTATTTCATTAGAAAATGTTGATGGTTTGTTTGTGAATCAAAATGTGTTCTTGAAAGACAAAACAACAAATGTGATTCATGATATTAAATTAGCACCCTATTCATTTACTTCAAACGATGGTGTATTTAATAACCGATTTTCTCTAGTATATAAAAACGAATTATTATCAACTGAAAGTTTTGTTTCAAATGAAAATGTGATTGTTTTCACAAAAGATGAAAAAATTCAAATCACTGCCTCACAAGAGATGTCATCAGTTCAAGTTTTTGATATTTTAGGAAGAATGGTTTATGAAAATCAAAAAGTAAATGAAAAATCCATCAATATTTCCTCAATCATAGCTAGTAACCAAACTTTAATTGTGAAAGTGATACTAAAAAATGGAGAAATATTCTTGAAGAAAATAGTGAAATAACAAAAAATTAAGTTAAACTTAAGTTTGATTTAATTATATGATAAAATTGGCTTTATTTTGGAGCCAATTTTAATTTAGTTGCTTTAAAACAATAACCTTAATTATACAAATTTCATAAGAATATTTACTTATATTCGTCACCTCAAATTTAACTAACTGTACTTCTAATGAAAAATAGATTGCTAAAATCCTCATTGTTAATTGTTTTGATAGCCATTAGTGGCTATTTTGTGTATGAAAATGGTTTGAAAAAAGAATCAAATTCAGAAACAGAAACAATTGAAAAAAATGTAACTGACACGAAAGAAAAATCAGATGCGCCTGTTTTGGAACCTGCAAATAATTCAACAGAATTAGTGCTAGATGAATCAAAACCCATTCTTCTTAAAAAAACAAAGTCAAAAACAGCTTTTTTGGGTAATGGAAGGTTACCAGTTGAGGAAAAAGTTCCAACTCTAAGCCATAAGGAATTAGATTCTATTGAAAAAATTAGAGAGAAATATCAAAATACAATTGTAAATCATCCTTACAGACTTCGCATGAGTTTGCCTAAAAAGCAAAGAAAAGCGATGGGTTTGCCACCTAATGCTTATAATGAGCAGGAATATTTATATACTATGGATCCTAATTTAGGAAGGCCAACTCCTGAAGTAACTTTAGATTTACAAAAAACCTTAGACAAACAATTAGAAGAAGGCCGTGTTCCTGGTGATGGAATGGACAATCAATGGATTGAAAGAGGTCCAAATAATGTGGGTGGAAGAACAAGGGTTTTAATGTTCGCTCCGGGAAGTACTACAAAAGTTTTTGCTGGTGCTGTTAATGGAGGTTTATGGGTAAATACAGATATTACAAATGCGGCTACATCTTGGACACAAGTTTCAGGTGTTCCAAGTAATATGGCAGTAACTTGTATGACTGTTGATCCACAAAACTCTAATACGATGTATATTGGAACAGGTGAAGTGTATACATGGGGAGCTGTAAACGGAAATGGAGTTTATAAATCTATAGACGGAGGAACAACTTGGAAATTAATTTACGGAACTTCAATTGGTTCTCCAATTGCAGATCAATTAACCTATATTCAAGATATTATTGCTTGGGTAAATCCTACTACTAACTTAACTGAAGTGTATTTTGGTGCCGATGCCATGTATTATTCAGAAGCCGTTGGAGCTACACAATGGATTGGAACGAATACAGTTGGTTTATGGAAAAGTACAGACGGAATTAATTTTGCTAAATTCACAAATGCTGCTTTGCAAACTTCTGCTGGAGTGTATTGTGCGCCAAATAGTTTTTCAATCGATTTTACTGGAAATCTTTTCATGGGAACAAAGAGAAGTGCTTATGGAGCTGGAGGTGGTAGAATTTATAAATGTACGAATGGAACCAATTGGGCTTTAGTAAGAACACTTTCAGGAGTAGATGGTAGAGTACAATTAAAATGTTCTAGACAAACTGCTGGAAAAGCAATTGCACTTTGTGAAAATAATGCTACAGGTTTACCAGTAATTAAAAGATCTGCAGATAATTTCGTA
>CAMLRV010000006.1 GCA_946482495.1 uncultured Flavobacteriia bacterium | reverse complement strand
GATATAAATATAAATATGTAACTCCAGATGAAATTTGGCACTATATCATTACTTGTTTTATTGCTGTTGGCTTTTTAAAATTTTCCATATTTTTTCTTCTTCGAAAATACCGATTATTTTACGGAGGAAACTTAAGAAATGTTATTATTTTAGGTCATGGAAAAGATGTAGATGAATTAAAAACGTTCTTTAATACCAATTTAGATTATGGTTATAATTTATTAAGAATCTTCGATTTAAAAACCCACAAAAAAGAAGAAATTAATGAGTGTTATGAATTCGTTTCTAAAAATAATGTAGATGAAATTTATGGTTCGTTAAATACATTAAGTAGTACTGATTTAGACAATTTAATAAACTTTGCAGACAATAATCTTAAAACTTTAAAATTATTACCAGATAGTAAAAACAGACTATTAAGAAATTTGGCTGTAGAATATTATGGCTACATTCCTGTAATTTCTTTAAGAACTATCCCATTAGATAAAGAAGTAAACAAAAGATTCAAACGTTTTTTCGACGTGGTGTTTTCACTGTTAATCATTGTGTTTTTATTGTCATGGCTAACGCCTTTAATTGCGTTACTTATAAAAATGGAATCTAAAGGTCCAGTTTTCTTTAAACAAAAAAGAAACGGATTAAACTATAAAGAGTTTTATTGCTACAAGTTTAGATCCATGCGATTAAACTCGAAAGCAGATTTAGAACAAGTTCAAAAAAATGACCCTAGAGTTACCAAATTAGGTAAAATTATTCGAAAGTTTAGTATCGATGAATTGCCTCAATTTTTCAATGTGGTTCTAGGAGATATGTCTGTTGTTGGACCAAGACCACACATGGTCAGTCATACCGAAATGTATGCCAAGAGTATCGACAAATTTATGGTACGACATTTTATCAAGCCCGGAATTACAGGATTAGCTCAAATTAACGGATGTAGAGGTGAAGTTGAAACCGAAAAAGACATCATCAATCGCGTAAAATTTGATATTTTTTATCTAGAAAATTGGTCGGTTTTATTAGATATTAAAATTATTTATAAAACGGTGTTTAACGCCATTAAAGGTGAAGAAAAAGCATATTAATGGGTAATTTAGTTTCCATAATAACACCAAGTTTTAATTCTGAAAAATACATTTCACAAACCATTCTTTCGGTTCAAAATCAATCACATCAAAATTGGGAATTACTTATAGTAGATGATTGTTCGACGGATGAAACCTTCTCTATACTTTCTAATTTTTCTTCTCAAGATGCACGTATAAAGGTTTTTAAATTAGACACAAATTCTGGCGCTGGTGTGGCAAGAAATTTTGCCATTCAACAAGCTTCAGGAAATTATATCGCTTTTTTAGATGCGGATGATTTATGGAAACCTGAGAAACTAGAAAAGCAACTTCATTTCATGCAAACTCAAAAAATTCCATTTACTTTTTCCTTTTATGAAACGATAGACGAAGCTGGAAATCTAAGAAATGAAACCATCACTACACCATCAAAAATCTCTTATAAAGAATTATATTATTGCAATTGGATTGGTAACTTAACGGGAATTTATTCTGTAGATTTCTTTGAGAAAATTCCGATTTCAGCTATCAAAAAAAGACAAGATTGGATGATGTGGTTGCAAATCGTTAAGCATATCAAAACTGCAATTCCAGTTCCAGAAAGTTTGGCCTATTATCGCGTGCGACACGATTCTATTTCAGCATCCAAATGGAAATTAATTACTTATAACTTTAAAGTGTATAGAAATTTTCACCAACGAAATTTCATTTTGGCTTGTTTCGATACGATACAATTTTTATATGTGCAGTTGTTAGTTAAACCTAAATTTAAGATTTCAACAAAGACGTAAATTGCTTCAATTTCCCACGATTACTTCTCGTTAAGAATTCTTTTCGCGTATAAATAAATTTCAAATTCGGTTCTAAATATAAATCAATCGCTTTTTGAATTTCAGCAATTTGCTCCGCGGAAAGTGTTTTTTCGCTCACATAATCAATTTCAAAACTATCCAATTGCGTTTGTTTAATTACGAATTCTTTCACGTTGCCATCATCTTCAATAATACTTTTCGTCACGTAATAAAATGTTAATCCTGGCGATTTTTTTCCACTTGGCAACACCGCAACATCATTGGTTCTTCCAATTAATTGCTTTAAAATTGGTTTCTTCCACGTGCTTTTTTCATCCAAAACTCCAATATCACCAATTTCATAACGTATAAATGGATGCGCTTTGTTATATAAAGAAGTCACCACTACTTTTCCAGAAGTTCCATTCGCAACGGGTTGATTATTTTCGTCTAGAATTTCAATAAATAAGGTTTCGCTGTTCACTTGCCATTCGCCATTCGGATTTTGGAAAGCCAATAAATCCAATTCGGAAGCGCCATATTCGTTCACAATCGGAATACCTAAATATTTTTCTAGCAAGATTTTATCATCATCAAAAAGCATTTCAGATGTCACCATGCAGACTTTCAACGTCGGGCAAACGTCTTTTAACACGATATTTTTAGTTTGTAAAAATTTTGCAAAAAGCACCACCGAACTCGTGTAACCATTGATATAATCGAATTTTGTGTGTTGAAATTTTTTAAGAATTTCTTCCAAAACCACATCTGATAAATCGAAAATTGGGAAACGATATCTTTTGGCTAAAAAATCTTTAAAACGTTCTTTATAATAACCAATTTTATCTAATGGAATGCCATAAAATCTCGCTTGAAAAGAAGTATTAAAATCAATGCCAAACCAACCAAATCGATAAATATTAGAATACCAAGTTAAGGCATGCGAAAATTTATCTTTAGCAAAAATAAACGGATCACCACTAGAACCAGACGTTTTATTGATGTAGATATTTTTTTCGTAACCTTTCGAAAGTCTTTCTTTTAGAGGAACTTGTAGGTTTTTTTTAGTTAGAATGGGTAAATTATTCCAATTAGAAACAGCAGTATTTCCAACTAAATTTTTGTAAAACGTATTGTTTTCTAAATGAAACTGTACAATTTCCTTTCTTTTTTCTTCAATAAATTTTTGATAATCGGATTCAGAAATTTGTAAATTTTTTTCAAATTCAAGTTGGGCTTCCTTCATAGGGAAACCATTTATTTTAAGCGTTAAATGAAATAAGTTGAACACGTTTTCTGAATTTATTCAAAAATAACAAACCTAATTTTATAATCTAATAAAGACTTACTTTTTTTTCCAATTAAAACGAACTATTTTTGCAGAAACAAACAACACTCTATATGAACATTTTACTTTTAGGTTCGGGCGGAAGAGAACATGCTTTTGCTTGGAAAATGACTCAAAGTTCACTTTGCTCACAACTTTTTGTAGCACCTGGAAACGCTGGAACAGCACAAATTGCTACGAATGTGGCGATGAATCCAAACGATTTTGAAACTGTTAAACAATTTGTTTTAACCAATGCTATTGAAATGGTGGTGGTTGGACCAGAAGATCCATTGGTAAATGGTGTTTATGATTTCTTTAAAAACGATACTCAAATTTCTCATATTCCTGTAATTGGTCCTTCAAAAATTGGAGCACAATTAGAAGGAAGTAAAGAATTCGCTAAAGAATTTTTAGTAAAAAACAATATTCCAACTGCAAAATATGAAAGTTTTACTTCAGAAACAGTTGAAAACGGATATGCGTTTTTAGAAACACTTTCACCACCTTATGTTTTAAAAGCTGACGGTTTAGCAGCTGGAAAAGGTGTAGTTATTTTAAATGATTTGCAAGAAGCAAAAGACGAATTAAAAGCGATGTTAGTTGATGCTAAATTTGGTTCGGCAAGTGCGAAAGTGGTGATTGAAGAATTTTTAGACGGAATTGAATTAAGTTGTTTCGTTTTAACTGACGGAAAAAACTATAAAATTTTACCAACTGCCAAAGATTACAAACGTATAGGGGAAGGTGATAAAGGATTGAACACAGGTGGAATGGGAGCAATTTCTCCAGTGCCATTTGCAGATCCGGCTTTGATGCAAAAAATTGAAGAGCGTGTGGTAATCCCAACAATCAACGGACTGAAAAAGGACAACATTGAATACAAAGGTTTTGTATTTATTGGTTTGATTAAAGTTGGTGATAATCCTTTTGTAATTGAATATAACGTAAGAATGGGTGATCCTGAAACGGAAGTGGTTTTACCTAGAATTAAAAGTGATTTAGTGGCGCTATTTCAATCGGTAGCTTCAGAAACTTTAGCTGATTTCCAATTGGATTTAGACGAAAGAACAGCAGCAACTATTGTAGTAGTTTCTGGTGGTTATCCAGAAGAATTCGAAAAAGGAAAAGAAATTACTGGTTTAGAAAACCCAACCGAATCTTTGGTTTTCCACGCAGGAACTAAAGAAGAAAACGGGAAAATACTTTCAAATGGTGGTCGTGTATTAGCGGTAACTTCATTTGGGAATGACTTCCATGAGGCCACAAAAAAATCTTATCAAACCATAGAAAATCTAAAATTTGATAAGATGTATTGTAGAAAAGATATAGGGTTCGATTTATAATCGAACCTTTTCTTTTTTTATCCTAAGAATGAATGTGCAGTTGTATCTTGCTCGTCTTCACCAGATTTTTTGAAAATAGCTAATTGCTTAGTCCAGTAAACTGTCCAGTAACAACAAACTACGATAAAAATCCAGTTGATAATGTTTGCTCCCCACCAGTTTGTTAATTCCCAGTGTCTTAATAAGTCCATTGGTGCAAAAATGATATCAACAAATAAAAATTGTATTAGTTCGAAAAATGCTTTCATTTTTTTATTATTATATTTACACTACAAAAATATAAAATATCTTTATGATTGCAAGTCTTTTTAGTAAAACTCGACCAATAAATTACGCATTAATCTTTTTAATTCTACTTTCTTGCTTTTTTTTATACCAAACACAAGTAAAAATTGAAGTTTTAACTGCTAAAATTTTATTAGAAAAGACGGCTGTTTTAGCTTTAATTTTATTTTCATTTTTTTTAGTCAACTTTATTTCTTTAAAGAATTCACTAACAAAAAATGACAATTATGCTATTTTGATCTTTTTAGTTTTTATCCTTCTATTTCCAACTATCTTAAACGATACCAAAATTGTATTATCCAATGTTTTTTTGTTGTTGGCTTTGAGAAGATTAATTTCATTAAAAACATTAAATTCCCCAAAAGAGAAGATTTTTGACGCATCCTTTTGGATTTTTCTTTCCGCCATATTTCATTTTTGGAGCATCATATATATTGTGTTAGTTTTTATATCCATTATTTTTCACTCTGGAAAAGATTTTAAAAACTGGCTCTTACCGTTCGTTTCTTTTTTGTGTGTTTGGATTTTATACATCTTTGTGAGTTTAATTTTGTTCGATAATTATACCGTAAACCAAAATATTTTTGATGTAAGTTTTAATTTTTTTGCTTTCGATAATGTGTATCAAAATATGGCATTAGCGTTGTTTGTGTCTATATCAGTTTTGTTTTTTGCTTCTCAAACTTTTGATTACCAAAACAAACCTTTAAACATGCAATCGTCTTATAAACAAGTATATTTTTCGTTTATTTTAGCAGTAGGAATATATGTTTTTTCAACTAACAAATCGAATGATTTATTAATTTATTCTTTCGCACCTTTATCTATTTTAGGGGCAAATATGTTCGAAAAATTTGAAGATTCAGTTTACAAAGAAGTTTCCTTGTACTTGTTATTTGCTATCGGATTGTTTTTCTTTTTTGCGCAATTATAACTTATTTCCATACGCTAAATCACCCGCATCACCTAAACCTGGAATAATGTAATTTTTCTCGTTTAGTTTTTCATCTAAAGAAGCCACCCATAAATGGCAATTTTTAGGCAAGTTTTCTTGTAGATATTGAATTCCTTCCGGAACTGCGATAACCACTGCAATATGAATGGCGGTAGGTTGGTGGTCAACTAAAAGTTTGTTTAAAACGGCCACTAACGATTGTCCGGTTGCTAACATAGGATCAATCAATATTAACGTTTTATTATTAAAAGTTGGTGTAGCTTTATATTCGACTAAAATTTCAAAATCATCGTCGTTTTTATAATGATGTCTGTAAGCAGAAACAAATCCGTTTTCAGCATCATCAAAAAAGTTCATAAATCCTTGATGTAGTGCTAAACCTGCTCTTAAAATAGAACATAAAACAATATTTTCAGCAATTGTTGTAGTGTGTTTTACACCTAAAGGTGTTTGAACAGCTATGTCTTTGTATGCTAATTTTTTGCTTAATTCATAAGCCATTATCTCACCAATACGTTCAATATTTTTTCTAAAACGCATGCTGTCTTTTTGAATATTTACATCTCTAAGTTGCGTAAGAAAATGGTTTAAAATACTATTTTGTTCGGAGATATAATGTACGTTCATGTGAGATAATTTGAAAATTGAGGTTAAAAGTACAAAAAATCCTTATTTTTGTAAATTAAATTAGAAACTATGTTTGCAGAATTTGCTTTTCCCATTTTTGAACAATCTATCAAAGATTACCATGTTATTGACGATGTGTATCAACCTGTTTTGAATCCTCATGAAAAAGGTTCTGTGGAACACTTATTATATGCTAAAAACTGGGTAGATACAGTGCAATGGCATTATGAAGATATTGTTCGTGATCCAAATATTGATCCGGTTGCAGCTCTAGATTTAAAACGTAAAATTGATGCATCTAATCAAGTTAGAACAGACATGGTGGAATATATTGATAGCTATTTTTTACAGAAATATGCGCATGTTCAAGTGAAACCAAATGCAAAAATTAATACGGAAAGTCCAGCTTGGGCGATTGATAGATTATCTATTTTGGCATTGAAAATTTACCATATGAATGAAGAAGCTACTCGTGCAGAAGCTACTCCAGAACATAGAGCAAAATGTCAGGAAAAATTAAATGTATTATTAGACCAAAAAAATGATATGTTCATTTCAATTAGTCAATTAATTGAAGATATCGAAAACGGTGACAAATACATGAAAGTGTACAAACAAATGAAAATGTACAACGACGAGGAGTTGAATCCTGTTTTGTATCAAAATAAAAAATAAATGTCGAAACACATTTTAGTTATCAGGCTTTCAGCTATGGGTGATGTTGCTATGACAGTTCCTGTATTGAAAGCTTTTTCTTTGCAATATCCAGAAACTAAAATTACTGTAGTTTCTCGACCTTTTTTTAAACCTTTTTTTGATAACATTGAAAATGTAAATTTCTTTGCAATTGATTTAAAAGAAAGACACAAAGGTTTTTTAGGTTTACTTCGTTTGTTTTCCGATTTGCGAAAACTAAATATTGATGCCGTTGCCGATTTACATAATGTCTTGCGTTCGAAAGTCGTTAGAACATTATTTGCATTATCTGGAAAAAAAGTAGCGGCTACTAACAAAGGGCGAAAAGATAAAAAGGAACTTACGAAGTTGGCTATCAAAACGATTGCTCCAACCAAATCGATGTTCGAAAGACATGCAGATACGTTTCAAAAATTAGGCTTCGGATTAAATTTGGAAAATCCATCATTTCCTCAAAAAGTTAATTTATCAGAAGAAATCATTTCAATAATTGGAAAAAAAGAAGGAAATTGGATTGGCATCGCCCCTTTCGCGCAATATGAAAGTAAAGTGTATCCAATCGATTTAATGCAAGAAGTTGTTGATGAATTGGCAGTTACATCTTCAAACAAAATCTTTTTATTTGGTGGAGGCGATGAAGAAATAAAAAAATTAAATCAACTAAAAAACAATCATGAAAATGTGATTGTGGTGGCTGGGAAAATAAAATTCCAACAAGAATTAGATTTGATTTCTAATTTGGATATCATGCTTTCAATGGATTCAGGGAACGCACATATAGCGGCAATGTTTGGTAGAAAAGTCATTACACTTTGGGGTGCTACTCATCCGTTTGCAGGTTTCAAACCCTTTAATCAACCAGATGATTTTTGCATTACTTCTGATAGAGCACAATATCCGTTTTTACCGACTTCCGTGTATGGAAATAAAAAAGTTGAAGGTTATGAAAATGCAATGAGAAGTATTTTGCCGGAAACAATTATAAATATAATTAAAAAGGAGCTAAAATAGCTCCTTTTTTTATAGCAAACACACACTGCTACTATAAATGAGAAAATTCTCAATTTGGGTTCTTTATTTTCCGATATAAATAACATTTATCTCACATTCGTTTCCTAGAATGGCCGCAGATTTACCAACAACATGACTTAAAGCGGCATTGTTTTGTGCAACCGTTCCGAATCCATCGGTAGCCGCACCATTATAAGAAGCATTAAGCGTGCAAGTGCTTCCTGCTGTTAAGGGAATTTTTATAATAACATTTGATTCGTTAAAAAGCTGGTAATATTGCATACTAGATGTATGATTGTAGTAACTGGTTGAATAAGAATATTTTTTATAATCTACCCCATTTATAGTTAACTTAAAAGTACCTTCTACCCAACTAAAATGATTGTCCTGAAAACTCACTGTACCTACAGGAGTTTCTGCTCCCAAATATCCAGTTAATGTAAATTGGTATGTTCCATCATAAGGAGCAGTAAAACTTAATGCTCCTAAGCCTGGGATGTTGGTGTATGTAGACGCAGATTTAGCGACTGTTAAATCGGCAGTTTGTACAAATCTTTTTTCAAAACCTCTTTGGAATTGTGGTACCCATTTTGCGCCATCCCAAAAGTATAATCCTGGCACAACTCCCGTTATTCCTGCTGTTGTTGCCGTATTAAACACCATAGTTCCAACTTCAAGTACGCCTGATGCTGGATTTACTACTGGAGCTGCAACATTGATATCAGTTAATGCAACTCTTGGCATTAGAAATCCAGTTGTAGTACTGGTTATGTCTAAGGCAGCTTCTGGAGTTGTAGTTCCAATACCAACTTGCGCATGAACCCAAATAGATGAACACACACTTATAAATAAAAGAATTGTTTTTTTTGTAATTTTTTTCATTAGATACTTATTTTTAGATAGTTATGGCGTAAATATAATTTTACTATGTGACGAATAACTAATCTTAATAAGCATTTAAAATGACTATAAAACGTTCTTAACTTTTAATTAGACTTAAAAGATGTTTTTGTTAAGTTGATTATTTTCAGATAAATAGCGATTAAAAAGAAAGAAAAACCTAAAACAGGTAAAATTTCAAACAATTTGTTTTTTTTTAATTTATTTCATTGCATATATCACAATATAATTTATTTTAGCAGTTGTTTTTTATAAAATAAGCAATAATTCTTCTGTTTTTTATAGAGAATTTGCATATTTATTAAAATATAGGGGGTTTAAGGGGGGCTTATAGAGGTTTGATTTAGATAGTAATTAAAAAGAAGAAATTCAGATGGAAGAAATTATTGATAAATTAAAACAAGAAATCATTAATCATGATATGGTTAAAAACAGTTCATTATTTGGATCTTTTCAGTGGAAAAGAGCCCAATACATCTTGTTATCGGATATAATTTATGAAAATTTATCTCAATCAGAATTCATGCAAGGCTCCAAAAAAAACGATTTGGGTGTTTCTATCTCTAGTACTACGTTGCAAAGAATATTTACGAATAAGTATACAGTAAAAGGGAATACGGATTTACGATTTCTGAAAACACTTGATAAACTCGCCATATTTTTAGGCTATCCTAATTTAAATAATTTCTTATTGTATCATTCAAAAAATGAAAAAATAGAGGTTAAAAACGAATATGTAACTCCAGTGATAGATATTCAAGAGACTCATCCACCAATTCAATTTTTTACAGAAATAGTAATGAATTCTTGTAGAGAATATTTTGAACTTTTAAAAAAATTACCAACAGTAGATATGGGAAAATTTTCTGATTATGTTTTTGAAGAAAGTTCAGTGTTTACTAGAGTCTATGATTTACATGTAAAATATTCCGAATTAAATTTTCGTTTGAATTGTGAAAATAACCGTTCTAATTTTGAAGTATATGGATTCAAATTGCAAAGTATCACAGAAGATACTGCTGTAATTGCTACCAAAGAATTTTGGAACTTAGGTTTAGTAGATTTGTTTGGGGAAAACATGTATGTAATTAATCAAGCCACTCGTCAATTATATTTTTTTAGAAAAATAAATGGTATTTGGAAAATTTGGGACAATTATAATCCAGGATATGACACATTGGCAAACGATTTTTTAAAAGCCAAAACCAAGAAAAAAAAGGAGCTTAATTAGCTCCTTTTTTTTATTATTATATATTATCAAAATCAACTTTAATTTCAGCGGTTGTTGGAATCGCCTGACAAGCTAAAACCAATCCTTCTGCAACTTCATTATCCGTTAAAATTTGGTTTTTATTCATTACCGCACTTCCTTCAGTGATGCGGCAAATACAACTGCTGCAAATTCCACCTTGACAAGAATATGGCACATCTAAACCTTGTTTTAAAGCGGCCTCTAAAATAGTTTGTTTCTGACTCATTTCGAAAGTCACTTCATCAGAATCTACAACAATTGAAATATTTGAATGACCACTTTGTCCAGATGCTGTTGCAGTTTCTGTACTTGGAGCAGTTCCAAATAATTCAAATTTTATATCTTTTTCTGCAACATTGTTTTCTTTTAAAGTTGCCGAAACGGCTTTAATCATTTCTTCAGGTCCACATAAGTAGAATTTAGAAAACGTTTTATCAGCATGTTTGTTTTTCACAATTGAATTGACAACAGATTTATCAATTCTTCCAAAAAGTTCACCTGAAACATTAGCTTGACTATATACAAAATGCACAAAAAATCTTCCTAAGTTTTTTAATTGTAAGGCGTGTAATTCGTCATGAAAAATAGTTTCTGCTTCTGTTTTGTTTCCATAAACTAAAACAAATGTACTGTTTGGTTCTTCATCTAAAACGCTCTTCGCAATGGATAAAACAGGTGTAATTCCACTTCCTGCTGCAAACGCCACATAGCTTTTTTGGTGTTCCTGTTTCCCTTCGAAAATAAATTTTCCTTCAGGAGCGCTTACTTCTAATAAATCGCCAACTGCTAAATTGTTGTTCGCAAATGTTGAAAATGTTCCTTCTTTTACTTCTTTAACAGCAATTCTCATTTCCCCGCTTTTTGGTGACGAACAAATAGAATAGGCTCTACGAATTTCTTTTCCGTCTAATGTTAATTTTAATGTAACATATTGTCCCGCAATAAATTGGTAAACAGCTTTTAATTCTTGAGGAATATTAAAAACGATAGAAACTGCACTTTTAGTTTCTCTTCTAACTTCTTTTATGGCTAATTTATAAAATTGCATACTATATTTTTTTAATTTGTAAACAAGGCTTTTAATTCAGTTGCATCAGAAGGTTTCATTTTTCCTGCCAAAACTAAACTCAATTGTTTTCTTCTTAAGGCCGCATCAAAACGTTGTTTTTCTAAATCAGTTTGAGGTTCAATTGGTGGAACTGGCATTGGAGTTCCAGTTTCATCTACAGCAACAAATGTGTAAATCCCTTCATTCGCTTTAACTTTAATTCCAGATTCTCTGTCTTCAATCCAAACATCAATGTAAATTTCCATAGAAGTTGAAAAAGTTCTTGACACTTTAGCTTCCACTGTTACTACACTTCCTAACGGAATTGATTTGTTAAACGCCACGTGATTTACTGATGCGGTAACACAAATTCTACGAGAATGACGACGCGCAGTAATACTCGCGGCTCTGTCCATACGTGCTAATAATTCTCCACCAAATAAATTATTTAATGGATTAGTTTCACCTGGTAATACTAAATCAGTTAAAGTGGTAAGTGAGTCTGAAGGATATTTATTTTGCATTGTTTTTTTACAAAGATACTAACTCCTTTAAAAAAACGCATAAAAAAATCCCAAAATTGGGATTAGTCTATCAATAACCAAGCATCGATGGAATCTTTTGCTTCTATTTCAGTAATTAATTTTTGTGCTTCTTTTACATTGGTATAACTTCCAAATGCAACAGGAATTAAACCTTTTTTGTTTTTAGCTAAAATTTGAGCATCATAACCTTGAGAAATTAATCCTTCCAATGCTTTTTGAGCATTTTGCTCACTTCTATAAGCTCCAGCCACAACATGGTATGGTTTTGAAGTTTGTTTTATCTCTTCCAAAGTCAAATCAACAACTGCCATAGGATTTGGTATTGTAAAAGTGGCTTCTTGTATTTTTTGGTTGATTTTATCTTGAACCGTTTTTTGAACTAAAATGGTTTTCTGATCAATAGTATAATCATAATACATTTTATAACCATAGGTTCCAGCTGCTGAAAAAATAGCTATTGCAGCTGCATATTTTAACCAATTGGTATTTGATTTATGTTGTACGAGTGGAATAACTGGAGTTTCTTCTTCCACAATTTCTTCTTTTACAATTTCGTTTTCAATAATTGTCTGAGAAATAGAAATCGTTTCTGAAATTGATTGAGTGGCTGTTTCTCTGATAATTTCTGGAGAATTAAAACCTGATAAACCAAAAGAATCCATTAAATAATTGATAGAAGTATTAGGTTTGAAAACAAAATTATTTTCAGAGTTTGAAAAAATTTCACCAATATTTTCTAAAGTTAAACTTTCTTTATTTTGAAGTTTCTCTAACCAAAATACAACTTGCGTTTGAATTTTACCCAACGCATTTTCGTAGCTAATTTTTTCTTGCAAGGCAATATGATTAGCCAACAAACCATCATTCGTTTTTATGTTTGAATTGAAAGAAATTACTTTTCTTGGTGGCACAAACGAATTATGACCTTCTGCAATTTGTGCCGACTGCCATTCGCTCAAAAACGCCCCAAAACCAGGAACAGTTACACATTGGTATCTGTACAATAATCTGGAAATGTATTTCTCTATCTTCATGATGACAAAATTAATTATTCAAGTACGAAAACAAAATTTTATCAACAAATTTTATTAACAATTTGAAATTATTTTTTTCTAGAAATGGGTAATCACTTCTAAATTAATAAAAAAGAAATATATTTGTCAGATATATTATACGCCATGTTACATACTGAATTATTTTACACGCTCGCGCTCTTAAAGGTCGAAGGAATTGGTGATGTTGTTGCCAAAAAATTAATTAACCATTGCGGTTCTGCTCAGGAAGTTTTTCAATCCAAGAAAAAAATATTGCTATCTATTGATGGCGTGGGCGAAATTCTCTACAAAAAATTACAAGACCAATCGGTTTTTAAATTAGCTGAAAATGAACTTCTTTTTATGGAAAAAGAAACCATTTCGTATTCTTATTTTCAAGACGATTTGTATCCAGAACGGCTGAAACATTGTGTGGATAGTCCAGTAGTTTTGTTTCAATCAGGTAACATTGATTTGGAAAATAAAAAGTTGATTAATATTGTTGGGACACGACAAATTACACCTTACGGAATTGAATTTACCAAAAATCTTATTGCTGATTTAGCACCTATGAATCCGGTTATTGTAAGCGGTTTTGCTTATGGTGTAGATATCGTGGCGCATCAAGCTGCAATAGAAAATAATTTGCAAACCATTGGTGTTTTAGCCCACGGTTTGAACCAAATTTATCCGAAAACACACAAAAAATATATAACTAAAATGGAGCAAAATGGAGGTTTTATGACCGAGTTTTGGAGCACGTCCAATCCAGATCGAGAAAATTTTGTGAAGCGAAACAGAATTGTGGCTGGAATGTGCGAAGCCACCATTGTAATTGAAAGTGCCGAAAAAGGAGGTTCACTAATTACCGCAAATATGGCTAATGATTATAACCGTGACGTTTTTGCGGTTCCGGGAAGAATTACAGATAAATTTAGTCGCGGTTGTAATAATTTGATTAAAACCCAACGCGCACATTTGCTAGATAGTGCGGCTGATTTAATTTATATTTTGAATTGGGATTTGGAAGAACATAAAAATGTGAAACCTATTCAGAAACAATTATTTGTTTCTTTAACCGAAGAAGAACAAAAAATTTATGATTATTTGCAAACTAAAGATAAAGAACTCATGGACACTATTGCTTTAGAATGTGATTTCCCAATTTTTAAAATGTCGTCCATTTTGTTAAACATGGAATTGAAAGGCGTAGTGAGACCGTTGCCTGGAAAGTTGTTTGAAGTAGTGTAGAATAAAAAAGCCGACTAAATTAGTCGGCTTTGTGTTAATATGGGTTTACATAAACCCTAATTTTTCTCTAACTCTTTTTAAAACGCCATCAGCTACTTTACCCGCTTTTGTAGCGCCTTCGAAAAGTAATTTATCTACTTCTTCTAAGTTATTGATGTAGTAATTGTATTTTTCTCTTTCGGTTTTGAATTTCGTTGTAATTAAATCGAATAATTCTTGTTTGGCATGTCCGAAACCATAATTACCTGCTAAATATTTTGCTTTTAATTGAGCTATTTCTTCTTCCGTTCCTAATAATTTATACAATCCAAAAACATTACACGTATCTGGATTTTTTGGATCTTCTAAAGGAGTACTATCTGTTTCAATGCTTTTAATTTGTTTCAATAACGCTTTATCATCTAAGAAAATATTAATGAAATTATTACGAGATTTACTCATTTTTTGTCCGTCAGTTCCTGGAATTAACATGGTGTCTTCGCTGGTTTTACCTTCTGGTAATACAAAAGTTTCTCCCATTTGGTGGTTAAAACGCGAGGCAACATCACGAGTAATTTCTATGTGTTGCATTTGATCTTTTCCAACCGGAACAATGTTCGCATCGTATAATAAAATATCCGCAGCCATTAGCATCGGATAGGTAAACAATCCAGCGTTTACATCTTCCAATCTGTCGGCTTTATCTTTAAAAGAATGTGCTAAAGTTAAACGTTGAAACGGGAAAAAGCAGCTTAAATACCAAGATAATTCAGCAGTTTGTGGCACATCAGATTGGCGGTAAAACACCACTTTATTGGTGTCTAATCCGCACGCTAACCAAGCTGCAGCCGTACTATATGTGTTTTCTTTTAGTTCTTTTCCGTTTTTAATTTGGGTAATGGAATGCAAATCGGCAATAAATAAAAACGATTCATTTGCTGGATTATTCGTCATTTCTATAGCGGGAATAATTGCGCCTAATAAATTTCCTAAATGTGGGGTACCAGTACTTTGTACGCCCGTTAATATTTTTGCCATTTTGTTACTTGTTTTTGCAAATGTAAGTTTTTCAATAAAAAGAGCCAAGTAAAAAGAACCAAGTAAAAAGTGTAAATTTTCTAAAAATCCTTACTTTTGGGAATCATATAAAAATTGATTGATGAAATTCTTGAAATATCCGCTAACTTTTCTATATAGAATTTGGTTTTACTTGTTACTTTTAACGCCAATTATTGTATTATTTCCATTCATTTTTGTAACGATAATTAGCGAAAAAACCTATCCTTTATTTTTTAAAATTGCCCGACTTTGGGCTAAATTTATTTTAATTGGAATGGGTTTTAGATATTCCATTGAAGGCGACGAAATTTTTGAAGAAGGTAAAAGTTATATGTTAGTGGCTAATCATACTTCCATGACGGATATTATGTTGATGTTAATTGCGGTAAAAAATCATCCGTTTGTTTTTGTTGGAAAAAAAGAATTGGTTAAAATTCCGATTTTCGGATTCATTTATAAACGTGTTTGTATTTTGGTAGATCGAGGAAGTAGCAAAAGTCGATACGCAGTTTTTGAACGCGCGCAGAAAAGAATTCAACAAGGGTTGAGTATTTGTATTTTTCCCGAAGGTGGTGTACCCGATGAAAGTGTGGTATTAGACGAGTTTAAAGATGGTGCTTTTAGAATTGCGATTGAACATGAATTACCCATTGTTCCGATGACGTTTTTTGATAATAAAAAGCGTTTTTCTTATACTTTTTTTAGTGGGACTCCAGGGAAAATGCGTGCTAAAATTCACCCACCAATTGAAACGAAAGGAAAATTAATGGAGGAAAAACATCATATAAAAGAAGAAGTTAGAAAAATCATTTTAGCCGATTTAGAAAACGATATAAAATAAAAAAATCTTTTTCTCCATCTCCTTTGCTTCGCCAGTTCGCTTAAGCTCTTGCGAAGAGGGTTGGGGCGAGGCCAATAAAAAAGCACCATTGGGATGGTGCTTTTCCAGATTCAAACTTTAAAAAATAAATTATAAAGTATTGAAACAACTTAACTAAATTGTATAATAACTAACTTTAAAATTTATAACTAATTCCTGTATTTACACCAATTACATATGGTGAAAAATTATTAGAGTTTTTATTAAATGTGTTGATTTGATATTTCAATGTTGGCTCAAGGTTCAACTGTAGATTTTTCATAAAACTATAACTTAAACCTAATCCGATATTACTACTAAAATGTACATTATTTAAATTAGAAGCTTTTCCAATTTGCATATTTCCATCTTCTGAAGTAATTGAAACTACATTTTCTGTTAAAAACAACGTACTCATTCCTCCTTTAATTGCCACTCCGAATTTTTTATTTAAAACCGCATATGATAATTCTAAAGGCACTTCAATATATTGTGTTTTTTGATTTAAATTTCCTAAGGTTTGACCCGATTGAAACAATTCATTTTCAGCTATGATTTTAGAACGATCTTTTTCATGCTTTAACACTAAATATTTTCCATTTGAATTTCTTTCAATATTGGTGTTGGAAATTCTAGATTGATCTTCATAAGAAGAATAAAACGCAATATTTTCGGTGTCATAATCTAAATTCAAATTACTTACTCCAGTTTTTACAACAAAGCGTTTATTTAAGTTATAAGCAATTCCAATTCCGTAACTGGTTGAGTTTTTAAACGTTTTTTCATTAGAAGCAAACTCATCTGAAATAGGAGAACCATCTGTAAAAGAATTGAAGAAAACAGGCGAAACATAACTGTTTACAGCCCATTTACTCCACTTCTCTTTTTCATCGACAACTTTTTTCGTTTCTTTTTCACGAAGCAATTTTTCCATTATGTTTTCTTCAATTATAACAGTTGCCAATGCTATAGTATCTATTTTCATTTCTTCAACCGCAACAATAGCAGTTGTATTGTTGTTTGAATTTCCTAAATTGTTTTCTGCCAAAACACCAGAATTGCCATTTGAGGTTGGGTTTGAAGCATTCAATTTATTGATGTCAATGATATCAGAATTCGAACTATTTTTCTGAATAGTTTTCAAATCAGAATTTGTATTTAAATTGGTAAGACCAGAATTTGAAGATTGATTTACACTCGTATTGAAATCATTAAACTTCGAATTGGATTTTACACCATTATTTTTAAATTTATTTTTGTTGTTTTTAGTAAAAGCGATTCCTGTACTTGAACTAATATCTGTTTTATTTTGTTTGTATGAATTTTGTTTGGTTTTGGTTTTATGATTGGTAACTAAACCATTGTTTGAATTATGTGTATTTGAATTTGGATCCGATTTGAATTTTGCAGTACTAACTAAACCATTGTTTGAATTATGTGTATTTGAATTTGGATTCGATTTGTCTTTTGAATTGCTAACTATACCAGAATTCGATTTGTAACCATTAGAATTTTGTAACGTGTTTTTGTTTGATTTATGAGTAGCATTTGATTTAGAATCCGTATTCGTGGCATTCGTTTGTACTACTGAATTAAATCCTGAATTATTTTCAGCTCCGTTTTGAAATGGAGAAGTTGAAAATTTATTGTTTTTATTTGAATCTTTATTTGAATCTGAAGTATTGAATTTATGATTTCCATTATTCGAATTAGAACGAGTATTCCCATTATTTGAATCCGAATTAACCACTGAATTTTTTTGAATAAAATTACTATTGTTACCGAAATCATTTAAATTATAAAACACTACAGAAACAATAGCTACAAATGATGCGGCAATTCCTGCGGTTTTAAACCAAAACGGAATCACTCTTCTTTTGTTCTCTTTGGTATTCAATTTCTCCTGAATATTTTCCCACACAAAATCGGGCGGGGAAACTTCAAAATCTTTGAACTTTTCCTGAAAAAGACGTTCTATGTTTTTATTTTCTTTCATTTGTTCTTGAAAAAGTGGTATTATAATTTTGAATTTTATCTTTTAAAATCATTTTAGCTCTTGCTAAATTAGATTTGGATGTTCCATCTGTAATTTCTAGCATTTCAGCAATTTCTTTGTGTGAATAACCATCCACAACATATAAATTGAAAACCAATCGGTATCGATCGGGTAATTCCTGAATGATTCTTAGAAGAAAATCCATACTGATTGATTCATCATCAATTTCAACATCTTCCACTTCTGGAATTTTATCCGGTACTAGTTCTAAAAATGTGCCTTGTTTTCTATATTGTTGTAAAACATAATTTACAACTAATCTTTTGGCCCATCCTTCAAATGAACCGTTGCCATTAAATTGTTTTAATTTATCAAAAATGATTAAAAAACTCTCTTGTAAATTATCTTGCGCTTCTTCATAACTTCTCGAATACTTTAAACTAACCGCAAACAATTTAGGAGCTAAAAGCTTGTATAGTTGTTCTTGGGCTTGAGTATTGTTTTTCTTACATTCATGTAGAAGTTTTTCTATCATTAACTAATATACTTTAGATGGCCTTTCTATTTCTAAAAAAATATCATCGCCGTTAGCATCTCTTCCTTGCCAAAATTTAAAGGTATAAGTTCCCTCTGAAGTAGGTTGAAATTTTAAAGTTTCTTGTTTTACTTCATTAGTTAAAACTTGGCAATCACTATTTGGGTAATAAAATGTTTGTACGGCAATAGTTCTAGTGAAGCCGTCTTTTTGATATAAAAAACCATTAAAACCATGACAAGTAGTTGGTTTTAAATATTCTACAACAATGTCGTTTGATTCATAAACCGCAATTGTATCTGGTAAATTTACGTTTTGAATTGGCTGTGCTTCATACGTTATTTCTGGTCCATACTCTTCTGGACTACAAGCCGCAAGAATCAAAAACACACTTAATAAGGAAATTAACTTTTTCATTTTATCTCTTGTTTTTATTTTATAGATGCAAAAATTACAAAAAGGTTGCGTCTAAATCAAAAAAAAATCATCCTTTTGGATGATTTTTAATTTTTTAGGCATTTTGTTCCTTTAAAAGTTCTTTAATTTTAACTTCTAATTCATCCATTAATTCTGGATTATCTTTAATTAATTGTTTTACAGAATCTCTTCCTTGCCCTAATTTTGTTTCACCATAACTAAACCAAGAACCACTTTTCTTAATAATTTCAAAGTCAACCGCTAAATCTAAAACTTCACCCACTTTAGAAACACCTTCTCCATACATAATATCAAATTCAGCCGTTTTGAAAGGTGGTGCCACTTTGTTTTTAACTATTTTTACTTTAGTTCTGTTTCCAATTACATTGTCTCCATCTTTAATTTGAGAAGAACGTCTGATGTCAATTCTTACAGAAGCATAAAACTTTAAAGCATTTCCTCCAGTAGTTGTTTCCGGACTTCCGAACATCACTCCAATTTTATCTCTTAACTGATTGATGAAAAATACTGTACATTTTGTTTTATGAATGGTTCCAGTTAATTTTCTTAAGGCTTGCGACATCAAACGAGCATGTAATCCCATTTTACTATCACCCATATCTCCTTCAATTTCGCTTTTTGGAGTTAAAGCTGCAACCGAGTCAATTACCACAATATCCACCGCTCCAGAACGGATTAAACTTTCCGCAATTTCAAGTGCTTGTTCTCCATTATCTGGTTGAGAAATAATTAAATTATCAATATCAACACCTAATTTCTCTGCATAAAATCTATCGAAGGCATGTTCTGCATCAATAAAAGCGGCAATTCCACCTGCTTTTTGCGTTTCAGCAATGGCGTGAATTGTTAAAGTGGTTTTACCAGAAGATTCTGGTCCGTATATTTCAATAATTCTTCCTTTTGGATATCCGTTTACACCTAAGGCAATATCAACTCCTAATGAACCTGATGAGATTGTTTCTACTTCTTCCACAGCAGAATCCCCCATTTTCATTACAGTTCCTTTACCGTAAGTTTTGTCTAATTTGTCTAAAGTTAATTGTAAGGCTTTTAATTTTGCTTCTTTTTCCGTGCTCATAATATTTAATTTTTCGTAAAAATACTGATTTTTTTTATCGGAGCAAACATTGTTAATATGTTTCTAATTTTTAGAGATTTAAAAAATATTTTTACCTTTGTCCGCGAATTCTTCCATTTAGAGTTCAGTAAAATAAATTTCTCACTTAATTGTTTATAGCATGCAACTGTATAACACCTTAAGCGCAGAAGAAAGAGCGAAGTTAATTGATCAAGCCGGTCAAAGATTAACACTTTCTTTTTATGCGTATGCCAAAATTGAAAATCCAACACAATTTCGTAACGACCTATTCTTAAAATGGAATAAACTTGATGCATTAGGGCGAATTTATGTCGCTACTGAAGGTATCAATGCACAAATGTCGGTACCAGCTGAAAATTTAGAAGCGTTTAGAGAAACGTTGGAAAAATATGATTTTATGAAAAATATTCGTTTGAATATTGCTGTAGAACATGATGATCATTCATTTTTAAAACTAACGATAAAAGTTAGACATAAAATTGTAGCCGACGGATTAAATGATGATACTTTCGATGTTACAAATAAAGGAGTACACTTAAACGCTAGAGAATTCAATGCGATTTTGGATGATCCAAATACGATTGTGGTTGATTTTAGAAATCATTACGAAAGTGAAGTTGGACATTTTGTTGGGGCCATTACTCCAGATGTGGAAACATTCCGTGAAAGTTTACCAATTATTAACGAGCAATTAAAAGATTTTAAAGAAGATAAAAACTTAGTAATGTATTGTACTGGAGGAATTCGTTGTGAAAAAGCCTCTGCATATTACAAACATCAAGGTTTTAAAAACGTTTTCCAATTAGAAGGTGGTATTATTAATTATGCCAAACAAATAAAAGAAGAAGGTTTAGAAAGTAAATTTATTGGTAAAAATTTCGTTTTCGATCATCGATTAGGCGAAAGAATTACGGATGATATTATTGCGCAATGTCACCAATGTGGCGAACCTTGTGATACACACGTAAATTGCGCGAATGAAGCTTGTCATTTGTTATTTATTCAGTGTGATTCTTGTGCCGAAAAAATGGAAAATTGTTGTTCAACCAATTGTGTAGAAACCATTTATTTGCCATTAGAAGAGCAAGCAGAAAGAAGAAAAGGAATTAAAAATGGCAACATGATTTTTCAAAAAGGAAAATCACCAGATTTAAAATTCAAACAATCTTCTGAAAGAAATATTTTTGAAGAGTTAGCTCAAAAACCCGTAAAAGTTTCTGCAGTGACTCAAATCAGAAAAAGAAAAATTGCAACCGAAAGAAAAGTGTATATCGGAAAAGGACAACATTATTTTTCTAAAGCACAAGTGGGACAATTTTTAATTGAAAATCAAGAATTAAAAACGGGTGATACCATTTACATCATTGGGCCTACAACTGGAAATCAGAAAATTGAAGTCGGAACCATGTTTGTAAATGGAGTAGAAAATACTGTTGCAAAAATTGGTGAAAAAGTCACATTTGTAGTGCCTTTCAAAATAAGAGAATCCGATAAAATTTATAAAATATAAATCGTTTTGTCACGCTGAGCGGAGTCGAAGTGTATAAGAAATTGAAACCTGTTGCGTTATTATTATGCAACAGGTTTTTTCGTTTTTAAAAACTTCAAAAAACATACTTAAATTTTACGGTAAAAAATGCTATCTTTACCCTCTAAATAACATTTGATAAGTAGTCTCGTTAAAATAACGAGATGACCAATATATATAATTATGGCATGTACAAGTTGTTCAACTTCTGATGGTGGTGCACCAAAGGGGTGTAAAAATAATGGGACTTGCGGCACCGATAGCTGCAACAAATTAACGGTTTTCGATTGGTTGGCTAACATGACTTTGCCTGGTGGCCAAGCACCTTTTGATTGCGTAGAAGTGAGATTTAAAAACGGTAGAAAAGAGTTTTTTAGAAATACAGAAAAATTAACTTTAAGTATTGGCGATATTGTAGCAACTGAAGCGCAATCTGGTCATGATGTTGGTTTGGTGTCTTTAACTGGTGAATTAGTTCGCGTTCAAATGAACAAGAAAAACGTAAAAGACAATACAGAAGTTCCTAAAGTTTACCGTAAAGCCTCTCAAAAAGATATTGATATTTGGCACGGAGTAAGAAACAAAGAAGATGCAATTCAAGTAAGAGCGCGTGAAATTGCTATTGCTTTGAAATTAGAAATGAAAATTTCTGATATCGAATTTCAAGGTGATGGATCTAAAGCTACGTTTTATTACACTGCAAGTGATCGTGTCGATTTTCGTCAATTGATTAAAGAATATGCTAGCGAATTTAAAATCCGTGTAGAAATGAAGCAAGTTGGTTTCCGTCAGGAAGCAGCTCGTTTAGGTGGAATTGGTTCTTGCGGTAGAGAATTATGTTGTTCGTCTTGGTTAACCGATTTTAGAAGTGTAAATACTTCGGCGGCACGTTACCAACAATTATCTTTAAATCCTCAAAAATTAGCAGGTCAATGTGGTAAACTAAAATGTTGTTTAAATTACGAGTTAGATACGTATTTAGACGCATTAAAAGGTTTGCCTGATATGGATACCAAATTGCAGACAGAAAAAGGTGATGCATATTGCCAAAAAATAGATATTTTCAAAAATTTAATGTGGTTTTCTTATGCCAACGCGCCGGCACATTGGCACACGATAAAAGCAGATAAAGCCAAAGAAATAGTAGCGTTAAACAAACAAGGTAAGAAAATTGCTCAATTGGAGGATTATGTAGAAGATGTTTCTGCGGTAAATATTGAGAAAAAATTCGAAAATGTAGTGGGTCAAGATAGTTTAACACGATTTGATCAACCTAAGAAAAAATCAAATAATAAAAGAAAAAAGAAACCGTTTAAGAAAAATGAACAATAAATTTTTTAAAACACTGAGTTTTGCCTTGCTTTTTATGGTAGTTTCTTGCGATAAAAATCAAGTTTTCGACGAATACAGAGAGTTTGACGGCACTTGGAAAAAAAATAAAAAAGCCAGTTTCACTTTCGAACAAAAAGACACAACAGGTGTGTATAATTTGTTTTTAAATGTGAGAAACAATAACGATTATCCATACAATAATTTGTTTCTAATTGTTTCTTTAAACGAACCAGGTGGAAAAGTTTTAGTGGATACTTTAGAATATCAAATGGCTTATCCAGACGGAACGTTAATGGGAACCGGTTTCTCAGATATTAAAGAAAGTAAACTATGGTATAAAGAAAACTTCAGTTTTAACAAAGTAGGAAAATATACACTAGACGTGGAACATGCCGTAAGACAAACTGGAAAAGTGCAAGGTGTTCAGGATTTAAATGGTATTACTGAACTAGGATTTAGAATTGAAAAAAGAAAATAAATAAAGGAATATGGCAACTAATAGCACCCAAGTCAATTATTCAGATTACGTAAGAAAATTTTGGAAATTATTTTGCTACTCATTTGGTGGCGTTTTATTGTTTTTTCTTTTAGCATCATGGGGATTTTTCGGGAAAATGCCTTCGTTTGACGAATTAGAAAATCCAGATACAAATATCGCTACAGAAATTATTTCTGCAGATGGAGTAACGTTAGGGAAATTTTATAAAGAAAACAGAACTCCAGTAAAATATCAAGATTTACCAAAACATTTAGTAGATGCTTTAGTAGCTACAGAAGATGAACGTTTTTATGAACATTCAGGTGTAGATGCAAGAGGGACATTAAGAGCCATTTCTAGTTTAGGAAGAAGCGGTGGAGCAAGTACTATTACACAACAATTAGCTAAAAACTTATTCCATGGTGAAGGTTCGCATTTTTTACCATTTCGTATTATTCAAAAATGTAAAGAATGGATTATTGCTACCAAATTAGAAAGGCAATATACCAAACAAGAAATTATCGCTTTGTACTTAAATAAAGTAGATTTTGTTAATAGTGCGGTGGGAATTCGTTCGGCATCTAAAATTTACATGAACAAAGAACCAAAAGACTTAACTATTGAAGAAAGCGCTTTGTTTGTTGGGATGTTAAAAAATCCAGCACTTTTCAATCCAACTAAAGAAAAAAGAAAAGAAAAAGTTTTTAATAGAAGAAATACGGTTTTAGACCAAATGGTTAAAAACAAGTATCTGTCGGAAGCTAAAGCTACGCAACTTAAAAAAACACCAGTAAAAATTAACTTCAAACCGGAAAGTCACGCAGAAGGAACAGCTACTTATTTTAGAGAATACTTACGTGAACAATTAAAACCAATCATCAAAGCAATTGAAGATGATAAAGGTGAAGATATTGATTTGTATACTGCTGGTTTAAAAATTTATACGACTATCGATTCTCGTATGCAGCAATATGCAGAAGAAGCGGTGGAAGAACATTTATCGAATTTACAACCAGAATTTAATCGTCGTCAGAAAAAAAACCCAACAGCTCCATTTATGGATGTGACTCCAGTTGAAATTGATAAAATCATGAGTCAAGCCATGAAAAATTCTGAAAGATGGCGTATCATGAGCATCAATGGAAAATCGGATGCCGAAATCAAACAATCTTTTGAAGTTCCTGCAAAAATGAAAATTTTCACTTGGAAAGGAGAAAGAGATACAATCATGACTCCAAAGGATTCTATTTTATATTACAAACATTTTCTACAAACCGGAATGATGGCAATGGAACCACAAACCGGACATGTGAAAGCGTGGGTGGGAGGAATCAATTACAAATATTTCCAATACGATCACGTTGGTCAAGGTGCACGTCAAGTAGGTTCAACATTTAAGCCTTTCGTTTACGCTACAGCAATTGACCGATTAGGGAAATCTCCTTGTGATTTGATTATGGATTCACCATTCACCATTCTAAAAGGAGATAATAACGACAAAGATTGGACACCAAACAATTCAGATGGAAAATTCCGTGGATTGGTTTCTATGAAAAAAGCATTGGCCAACTCTATCAATACGGTTTCCGCTCGTTTAATTCATGAAGTAGGTGCGCCAGCTGTAGTAGAAATGACGAAAAACTTAGGAGTAACTTCAAATATCCCAAATCGTCCAGCGATTGCGCTTGGAGCGGTAGAAATTACAGTAGAAGAAATGGTGGCGGCTTTTAGTACGTTCGCCAATGAAGGTGTTTATGTGAAACCACAATTAATTACAAAAATTGAAGATAAAAACGGAGTAGTCATCTACCAAGGCGTAGAAGAATCTCATGATGTGGTAAATAAAGATGTAGCTTATTCAATCATTAAATTAATGGAAGGAGTAACCGAATCTGGTACAGGATCTCGTTTACGTTGGGCAGCTTCTGCACCATCAAATTTCTTAACTGGTGTGCCTTATAATATTAAAGGACCTGTTGCAGGAAAAACAGGAACTTCTCAAAATAATTCAGACGGTTGGTTTATCGGAATGGTTCCAAATTTAGCTGCCGGAGTTTGGGTGGGTAATGAAGATCGCTCCGCACATTTTGAAAGTACAAACATGGGGCAAGGAGCCACAACTGCCCTACCAATTTACGGAATTTTTATGCGAAAATGTTTAGCAGATAAAACCCTAAATGTTTCTCAACAACCATTTAAACGACCAGCTAATATGTCTATTAAAGTGGATTGTGGGCCAGAACCTAAAGCTGTCGTTGATTCGACTGCTACAGATTCTACAGCAGCTCCAATTGATGCCCAACCAGATACAGACGGAATTGACGGACTATAAATAAGATTATGATTTCAAGAAAAGTAAACAACGTACAACAAGCACTTGAAGGAATTCAAGATGGACAAACTATTATGTTAGGAGGTTTCGGATTATGCGGAATTCCAGAAAATAGTATTGCCGAATTAGTAAAAAAAGGTGTAACTAACTTAACATGTATTTCTAATAATGCAGGTGTAGATGATTTCGGATTAGGCTTATTATTACACAAACGCCAAATTAAGAAAATGATTTCTTCTTATGTAGGTGAGAATGCCGAATTTGAACGTCAAATGCTTTCTGGAGAATTAGATGTAGAGTTAACACCGCAAGGAACTTTAGCTGAAAAATGTCGTGCCGCTCAAGCCGGAATTCCAGCTTTTTTTACACCTGCTGGTTTTGGAACAGAAGTCGCAGAAGGAAAAGAAACTCGCGAATTCAATGGAAAAATGCATGTAATGGAATTAGCTTATAAAGCCGATTTTTCAATTGTAAAAGCATGGAAAGGTGACGAAGCGGGGAATTTAATTTTCAAAGGAACAGCTCGTAATTTCAACGCTTGTATGGCAGGTGCTGCAAAAATCACAATTGCTGAGGTGGAAGAATTAGTGCCGGCAGGAACTTTAAATCCAAACGAAATTCACATACCGGGAATTATGATTAATCGTATTTTCCAAGGTGAAAAATTTGAAAAAAGAATTGAGCAACGTACTGTTCGTCAGAAGTAATTAGTGTTCAGTTTTTAGTATTCAGTTAAAGAAGAAATTATGTTATCAAAAGAAGATATTGCAAAAAGAATTGCACAAGAAGTTAACGACGGTTACTACGTAAATTTAGGTATCGGTATTCCAACATTAGTTGCCAATTATGTTAGACACGATATTTCAGTAGAATTTCAATCTGAAAACGGGGTTTTAGGAATGGGTCCTTTTCCTTTTGAAGGAGAAGAAGATGCAGATATCATCAATGCAGGAAAACAAACCATTACGACTTTACCAGGAGCAAGTTTCTTTGATTCTGCTTTTAGTTTCGGTATGATTCGCGCACAAAAAGTAGATTTAACTATTTTAGGTGCCATGGAAGTTTCTGAA
>CAMLRV010000005.1 GCA_946482495.1 uncultured Flavobacteriia bacterium | reverse complement strand
CTAATTTGCCTTCTAATTTTGAAATTTACGAACCGCAACATAAGGAGTTTATCAATGAAAACATGAAGGGAATTTCAGGGAAAATTATGGATAGTTATACCATTATTCCTCAAGAAAAAGGAAATTTTAAATTGAAACCTCAGCAGTTTTCCTTTTTCGATGTGCAAACTAAAAGCTATAAAACCATTTCATCTGACGCTATTGACTTGAATGTTTTACAAGGTGAAAATTTGTCTAATATCACTTCGGTTTCAAAAGATAAATCTTCAAAAAACGCAGCAGAAAAAGATAAAGCCAATTCTGGGTTTGAATTTACATTTATGCATTTTATTGGGGCGGTTTCCGTTGTTGGATTAGCCTTGTTGTTTTTTACATTGAAAAGAAATAAAAAGCCAACGGAAGAAGTGATTGTAGAGAAAGTGCAACCCATGAAAAAAGAATTTTCGGTAAACGAAATTCAAGATTTTATTTCAAATAAAGAAATGTTTTATCAGAAAATGGAAAGTAAAATTGCCGAATTTTTACAGTATAAATTTTCCTTAGAAAAAGCTGATTTAAACAAAGAAAACATCATTCAAAAGTTTCAAGAAAACCAAATTTCTTCAGAAAACACTACCGAATTTATAAGCTTATTACAAAATTGTGAAAAGGCAAGATACATGCCAACTTCCGATGCTAACATGCAATTAGATTTTGAAAAACTACAAAATTTAATCAAAGTTATTGGAGTTTAAACTCAATAATGTTCAGATATTTACGTTTATTGTATATTTGTAGTACCAACGATTTATAAATTATGCGAAAAATACTTCCATATTTGTTTTTATGCTTTACGTTATTTTCTTTTTCTCAACAGAAATTATGGAAAGGATATTTCTCGTTTAATGAAATTACAGATGTTTGTAATTCAGATACGAAAGTGTATTCGAGTACCAAAAACTCGGTTTTCAACAAAGACATCACTTCTAATGTATTAGCCACTTTTACTTCGGTAAATGATGTAAAACCTGATGAAATTACAACTGTTTTTCAAACCTCTAACAATCATACATTAATTGGTAATGAGAATGGTTTAATTATTATTATTAAACCAGATGGAAGCACTTTAAATAAAGTAGATATCATTACAGATGTTCCTCTTCCTCCAAACATGAAGCGAATTAATGATTTTTATGAATTTAATGGAAAGGTATATGTTTCCACTAAATATGGAATTAGTGTGATTAAACTCTCTAATTTAGAAATAGAAAGTAATTTTTATATTGGAAATTCAGGTGAAAATATTGATGTTTTACAAACAACTATTTTTAATGGAGAAATTTTTGCCGTTACAAGAACTCAAGGAATTAAGAAAGCAACATTAAGTAATCCGTTTTTATATGATTTTTCCCAATGGTCTGTTTTTAATTCGGGTTATTGGATGAGTATAGTAACTTTCAACAATCAATTGGTAGCCATGAATAGCGATGGTTATACTTATAAATTTGTTGGAAATGTACCACAGCAATTTTCAAATCAAGTTTCATACGGTTTAAAATTAAGAACAGATAATACCTATCTTACGATTTCAAATCAATATCAAATTTTAGTATATAATCAGAGTTTTGCTTTGGTTAGTATTGTGTATCAAATTCCAAATTTCCCTGATACTTTTACTTGTGCCATTACTAAAAACGACAAGTTATATATTGGTACAACTAAAAATGGTTTGTTTGAAACGACTTTAGTTAATCCAACTGTTTTTACAAATATTTCTCCGAATGGACCAATTGAAGATTATGCGTTTAAAGTCACTAAAACTACTAACGATTTATGGCTAACTCATGGTGGTTATAGTAGAACGTATGCGCCAGATTATAAATCACAAGGAATAAGTATTTTCAATAAAAATAGTGGTTGGAATAAAATTCCAACAACTGAACTTCAAGGCGCACTTTCTTTAGCAGCCATTACTCAAAATCCTAGAAATGCTACAGAAGTTTTTGTAGCTTCTGGTCACAGTGGTATGTTAAAATTTACGAATAAAACAAATGCTTTCTTGTTTAATCAAACCAATTATTTGGAGTCTGTGAGTTTGCCACCGCCAAATCAAAATTTTATTTCGGTAAGAATTAATGGAATGAAGTACGATAAAGATGGCAATTTATGGCTAACCAATGCTTTAGTGAACAACGGAATTAAAGTTTTAAAGAGTAATAATACTTGGCAATCTTATGATTTAAGTGCAGTGGTGCCCAATCCAAAAGGATTGCATTATGGCAATATTGATGTAGATAAAAACAGTACGAAATGGGTCGCGTCCTATGGAGCTGGTGTCATTGCTTTTAACGAAAAATACAACAACAAGTATATCGTAATTAATGAAGATAATGGCAATTTACCTAGTAACGATGTGCGTTGCGTTGCAGTTGATAACAGAAATCAATTGTGGATTGGTACATTTAAAGGGTTAAGAATTTTAAACAATACAGATAGATTTATTTCAGAAAATGAATTGAGTACAACTAATATCGTTATTCAAGAAGGAGATTTGGCGCAAGAATTATTTTACCAACAAGTAATTCAAGATATTAAAGTTGACGGATCCAATAACAAATGGGTGTCAATTGCTGATGCTGGTGTATTCCAAGTTAGTGCCAACGGACAAGTGACATTAAAAAGATTTACCAAAGAAAATTCGCCTTTGCCAAGTAATAATGTCATGGATATTGATATCGATGAGGTTACTGGAGAAGTGTTTTTTGCTACCGATAAAGGCTTGGTTTCTTATTTAGGATCGTCTACCAAAGGAAGCGAAGATTTAGAAAACGTGTATGTATATCCAAACCCAGTAAGACCAGGTTATTCAGGAACAGTAAAAATTGCTGGTTTAATGGATAAAGTAAATCTTAAAATTACAGATATTGAAGGAAATTTAGTTTTTGAAACTACTTCTTCTGGCGGAACTGTTGAGTGGGACACAACTGCATTCGGTAAATATAAAGTAGCTTCTGGTGTGTACATGGTTTTTGTCACTACAGGTGATTCTGCGGAAACTACTGTTAAAAAAATTATGTTGGTTAGATAATGCAAATTAAAACACAGGCCATTGTTTTAAGCGCGATTAAGTATCAAGAAAAGAGTTTAATTGTAAAATGCTTTACTCAATCTGATGGTTTAAAATCTTATTTCATTCCAAGTGCTTTTGCTTCTAAAAAGAATTCCCGAAGCGTTGGGACCAAAATCGCTTATTTTCAGCCGTTAAACATCCTAGAAATTGAGGCGAATCATAAAAACAAAGGAACTTTAGAACATTTTAAAGAAGTTAAACTTGCCTATAATTATCAAAATATCAACACCGATATTGTAAAGAGTTCCATAGTTCTTTTTCTGTCTGAAGTATTACACAACAGTATTTTCGAAGAAGAAAATAATGAAAATCTATTTTCTTTTTTAGAAACATCACTAATGTGGCTGGATACTCATGATTCGATTGCAAATTTTCATTTGATTTTTCTATTGCAACTAACGAAGTTTTTAGGTTTTTATCCGCAATTACAAGAAACGGATGCGGCTTATTTTGAGATGATTGAAGGTGTTTTTTCTCCATTTCAGGGAACAAGTTGTTTAAACGAAAATGAGACAACATTGTTGAAGAAATTGTTAAGCTTAAAATTCGAAGATACTCAAAAAAGTTTCCATCAAGAAGAAAGACAAAAGTTGTTGAAAATCATTTTGGACTATTATTCTATTCATTTACAGGGTTTTAAAAACCCAAATTCTTTGGAAGTTTTGAAAGAAATATTTAATTAATAGGTTTTAAAAAAACATTATTTCTTAACAAAAACATAAAACATTAAAGAAAAATCATATTTTTTGTATAATTTGTGATATAATATCAATAATTACTATTTTTTGTTGATAAATTAAAAAAAAGAAGTAACTTTATTTCAAAGTTTAAACAAGAAGCAGTTTTTGTTTAAAGTACCCCACTTTTTTCATATAATTCCTAAGTCTATGAGAAAAATCTACTTCATTTTTTTGGTGTGTTTCACAAGTGCTCTTTATGCTCAAACACCAGTTACTAGTGGTCCGAATTGGACAGTAACAAATTTAACTCCCAACAACGCTTTAAATTTCCCTGGAGAAATTACATACGGTCCTGATGGGTTTTTGTGGATTACTGAACGCGTTGGGAAAAAATTCGTTAGGGTAAATAAAAACACTGGGGCTATTTCTACAATGATTGATTTGTCGGCACAAGTTTATCAAACCGCGGGACAAGATGGGTTGTTAGGTTTTGCTATTCATCCTGCTCTTTATGCTAATATTGCTACAACTACCAATAATTACGTGTATTTAGCCTATACATATAATAGTGGCGGTAGAAAACTTCGCATTTCCAGATTTACTTTTAATAATGCAACTAAAACATTGGGTAGTGAATTAATGTTATTGGAAAATATGCCTGCTAGTAATGACCATAATTCAGGAAGAATGAAAATCGGTCCGGATATGAAAATCTATTATACTTTTGGAGATCAAGGAAACAATCAGTTTGGTAATGCGTGTAATCCTATTTTAGCACAGAACTTACCAACATCACCAACCAATTATAACAACTATCAGGGTAAAATATTAAGAATAAATTTAGATGGCACCATTCCTTCCGATAATCCGGTTTTAGCAGGTGTACAAAGTCATGTATATACTTATGGTCATAGAAATCCACAAGGTTTAGTTTTTGCACAAAACGGAACATTATATTCTTCAGAACACGGCGCTAAAGTGGATGATGAATTAAATATTATTGTGCCTGCTAAAAATTATGGTTGGCCATTAATTGCTGGATATTTTGATAATATGTCTTATAATTATTGTAATTGGTCTACGGCTTCACCTTGTAATGCAGCAAGTTTTTCAGATGATGTGTGTGCAGCAGGAGTGACTCCAGTGGATGAATTTACTTCTTTTCCTTCAGGGCCACCATCTAACTTTATGCCACCAATTGGAACATATAATAGTACTTCAGCGGTAGTTCCAACAGGAGGCTTTTTAGGTTGGCCAACAGTAGCACCTGCAAGTATTGATATATATGAAATGAATAAGATTCCAAATTGGGGAAGATCCTTATTAATTCCGACTTTAAAAAAAGGAACGATTTATAGAGCGAAGCTAACACCTGATGGGACAGATATTGTTGGAGATACTTATGAGCAATTTCATTCCTCAAATGATAGATATCGCGACATAGCTTTAGATCCTGACGGTGTGACTTTTTACGCGATTACGGATAATACGGGAAGTACCTCTGGTCCTTCAGGAAGTACCTCAGTAACAATTGTCAATCCAGGTGTGATTGTGAAAATTCAATATACTGGTCCAACAGTGGTGAGCCCGCCCTTAGCGAATTGTCAAAATCTAACCACTACTTTAGACACAACAGGGAATGTGACTATTTTACCAAGCCAAATTAATAATAATTCTACAGACGATGGAACTATTGTTTCCTATACTTTAGATAAAAGTACATTCAATTGTTCTCATGTAGGAATACCACAACAGGTTTATTTAACTGTTGTAGATAATCAAGGTGGAGAAAGTAATTGCGGAGCCATTGTTACAGTAAATAATAATAGCGCTTTTGTTACACCAACTGGTTTAGCGGTTTCGGGAATTACAAATTCAACAGCAAATATAAATTGGACAAGTGCATTTCCTGCCACTTTCGAATTGCGATACAGACAAATCGGTGCTGTCAATTGGATTCATCAAACTACAACAGCAAATACCTTATTTATACAAGATTTAACGGAAGCTACTAATTATGAAATTCAAATTAGATTGGTTTGTGATACGGCCATTTCTAATTATTCAAGTTCGGTTAATTTTACTACTACTTCTGGTTATTGTGCCGTTTCCGGAATCATAACTGCAGGTCATAATTATATTTCAAATGTACAGTTGAATACGATTAATAATCCTTCAGGGAATAATTCCTATTCTAATTTTACAGCAATTTCAACCAATTTAAATGCCGGAACAACGTATACCATAACCATCACCAAACCTTCTATTGGAACTGTGGCCAGAACTTGTGGTTTCTCAGTTTGGATTGATTATAATAGAGATGGTGATTTTGCCGATTCTGGAGAAAGAGTTGCTTTTACTTCAACTTTAATTGCAGCAATTGCCACTACAGCAGCTTTGAATTTTACAGTTCCAAGTCTTGTTTCTCCTGGACCTACACGAATGCGTGTAGAATGTCAGCAAACGGCTACACCAACTGTTTTTTGTGGAGCCATTCATGCATCAAACCCTTCAGAAGCTGAAGATTATACCGTAAATTTAATTATTCCTTGTGGAACTAGTACAACTTCATGGAACGGAACAGCATGGACAAATGGTTTGCCAGATAGCAGAAAAGCAGTTGTTTTTAATGCTAATTATTCATCTTCTGGAATTATAGAAGCTTGTAGTGTAACGGTAGGTGCAACAGCTAATGTGGTTTTTAATTCTAACCATACTTTGAAAGTTACCAATCAAGTAAACGTAAATGCGGGAGGAAGTTTAACTTTTGAAAATGATGCCAGTTTGTTCCAAACAGGTATATTTGGTAATACAGGTTCCGTTAAATTCAAACGAAAATCAACACCAATGATTCGGCTTGATTATACGGCTTGGGCATCACCTGTAATCAATCAGCAATTATTAGCCTTTTCGCCAAATACTCTTCCAACTAGATTTTATCAATATCTTTCAACAGGAACAACTACACCTACAGCTTATCAATCTGTTCCACCAACCAATAATTTTCCTAATGGAAAGGGTTATATGATTCGTGTGGCAGATAATTGGTCGCCAACCGTTCCAACAATTTATAATGGTGAATTTAATGGAGTGCCTTTTAATGGAAGTGTTTCTCAAACTTTAGGAATTGGATATAACTTATTAGGAAATCCATATCCGTCACCAATAAATGCACGGGCCTTCTTAACCAATAATCCAAATATCAATACTTTATATTATTGGACTCATACGGCAGCTGCGGTAAGTGGTTCTTATCCGGTAAATAATTATGCTTCCTATACAACTTTAGGCGGTGTGGCTTCTGCTGCTGGCGGAGCAGTTCCGGTTGATTTCATCCAAGTTGGACAAGGTTTCTTTATTAATACAGCTACAGGCGGAAATGCGAACTTTACAAATGCTCAAAGAGTGTATGGCTCGTCAAGTACACAGTTTTTCAAAACTTCTGAAAATGAAACCAATTTAGATGAAGTAGAAAAACACAGAATTTGGCTAAATTTAAATGATGACACCTATAACTATAATCAAATTTTATTAGGATATGCCGATGGTGCTATTAATAGTATAGATAATATGGACGGTTTAGTATTGGATGATTCGCAATCGTTAATCTATAATCTTATTAATAACCAAAGATATGTTATTCAAGGTAGAACATTACCTTTTACTGATTTAGACGTAGTTCCAATTGGATTAAAAATAAATCAAAGTGGAAATTATACGATTTCTCTTGATAATGCTGATGGTTTATTTGAATCGCAAAATATTTATTTAAAAGATAATTATACGTACACCACACACGATATCAAACAAAACCCTTATAATTTTACTTCTCAAGCAGGAGATTTTACTGATAGGTTCCAAATCGTTTATAAAAATGAGTTATTATCGTTGCCAGACGAGAGTTCTATTATCATTTATTCAGAAAATAATGATATTGTTATAAAATCTACCCATGAAAACATAAAAGAAATAGTGGTTTTTGATGTATTAGGAAGAAAATTATATAGTTTTGATAACATTGATTTAAATACGTTTCGAACTAACAAAATCAATAATCTTTCACAAGCCTTACTATTTAAGACTACATTGAGTTCAGGTAAAACAATCACCAAAAAATTCATTAAATAGAAAAAAAACACCCTTTTAACGGGTGTTTTTTTGTTATAAAATGCTGTAAAACAGAATTTTATATGTTATTTGTCGGAATAAATAATCCGTTTAACCACCAATGATGCTTTTTAACTAAAATGTGGGTTATGTAACGTATAATTAATAAATTTTTAACAGATAATAGTAATTTCATACTGTTAATGTTAAAAGATTATAATTATGGCAAAAATTTACAAAACAACAGCCCGCATCTTTATCTTACTTATCGTACAATTTAATTATGCACAAGTTGGTATTGGAACAACAACTCCTCAAGCAACTTTACACGTACAGGGAAACTTACGTGTTACTAATACGAATAACACTACTACTTCATCTTCGTTACTAGGTAATTGTGCACAAGGTGATGTCACTTCTGTTAAAGTAGGTGATGGTTTAGTGCTAAAAGACAATGAGCTCTCAGCGGCAAGTGTAAGTTCTCCAACAAAATATAAAATTGCCAATATTCCTATTATAACAACAGCTCCAAATCAAAATTTTGATAATGTAAATTTAGACTTAAGTGGAGCGAATTTAGATATTGTTATTTTCAGAATGGGGCCTTTACACAACTATACCATTTCTGGAATAACAGGAGGTACTGATGGTAGACATTTAATAATTTATAATTCTAGTGCTGTCAATCTTACTATTAATAGTATGAGTTCATTGATACCAACAAATAATATTGACACATTGGGTTCTTCAACATCAACTTCTGGTGTTGGTACAATTGAGTTTGTGTACGACGGAACTTTAGCTAAATGGATAGTAATTAATATCAGGAACTAAGATGCGAAAGACAAAATTTAAATATTTTCTTCAAGAAATTTTTTAGAAACCATTACTTAATAGAAAAGTAATGGTTTTTTTTATGGTGTTATAAGTAAGTTTTATCCTTTACTTTTTGCCTTTTTACTTATTATCACTACTTTCGCAGATTGATTTTAGAAAACGATAAAATGAGCACAAAATTTACTGAATACAAAGGACTTGACTTGCCCACAGTTGCATCTGAAGTTCTTGATTTTTGGAAAAAAAATAACATCTTCGATAAAAGTGTTAGCACTCGTGAAGGAAACCAACCGTATGTGTTTTTTGAAGGACCACCTTCTGCAAACGGATTACCTGGAATTCACCACGTGATGGCGCGTGCTATTAAAGATATTTTTTGTCGTTATAAAACTCAAAAAGGCTTCCAAGTGAAGCGTAAAGCAGGTTGGGATACACACGGTTTACCTGTAGAATTAGGTACCGAAAAAGAATTAGGCATCACCAAAGAAGATATTGGAAAAACGATTTCCGTTACAGAATACAACGAAGCTTGTAAAAGAACGGTTATGCGTTATACTGACGTATGGAATGACCTAACTGAAAAAATGGGATATTGGGTGGATATGGATGATCCGTATATCACTTATAAATCGAAATACATGGAATCAGTTTGGTGGTTGCTAAAACAGATTTATAACAAAGATTTATTATACAAAGGGTATACCATCCAACCGTATTCACCAAAAGCCGGAACAGGTTTATCTTCTCACGAAGTGAATCAACCGGGTTCTTACCGTGACGTAACGGATACAACAATTGTTGCGCAGTTTAAAGCTAAAACTGAAACATTGCCAAACTTTTTACAAGGTTTCGGAACCATTCATTTCTTGGCTTGGACGACAACGCCTTGGACGTTGCCTTCAAATACAGCATTAACAGTCGGGCCAAAAATCGATTATGTTTTAGTAAAAACGTTTAATCAATATACTTTTGAACCTATAAATGTAATACTAGCTAAGAATTTAGTTGGAAAGCAATTTGGTGGAAAATACTTTGTGGCCGAATCGGAAGAAGATTTTGCCAACTATAAATCAGACGATAAAAAGATTCCATATCAAATTGTTACTGAAGCGAAAGGTGCTGATTTAGTTGGAATTCGTTACGAACAATTATTGCCTTGGGCTTTACCATACCAAACGCCAGAAAATGCGTTTAGAGTGATTTCGGGTGATTTCGTTACTACTGAAGATGGAACAGGAATTGTACACACGGCGCCAACATTCGGAGCGGATGATGCGAAAGTAGCCAAAGAAGCTACGCCAGAAGTGCCGCCAATGTTAGTATTGGATGAAAATGGAAATGCCGTACCGTTAGTAGATTTACAAGGAAGATTCATTCAAAATTTAGGAGAGTTTTCTGGAAAATATGTGAAGAATGAATATTATAACGATAACGAAGCGCCAGAAAAATCGGTAGATGTTGAAATCGCAATTCAATTAAAAGAAGAAAATAAAGCCTTTAAAGTTGAAAAATATGTGCACAGTTATCCACATTGTTGGAGAACAGACAAGCCAATTTTATATTATCCGTTAGATTCTTGGTTCATTAAAGTAACCGAAATCAAGGATAGAATGTTCGATTTAAACGAAACTATCAACTGGAAACCAAAAGCAACTGGTGAAGGTCGTTTCGGAAATTGGTTGAAAAACGCCAACGATTGGAACTTATCGCGTTCAAGATATTGGGGAATTCCATTGCCAATTTGGAGAAATGATGAAGGAACAGAAGAGATTTTAATCGGTTCAGTAGAAGAATTATACAATGAAATCGAAAAAGCAATTTCAGCTGGTTTCATGACGGAAAATCCATACAAAGGATTCGAAATCGGAAACATGACAGAAACGAATTACGATTTAGTGGATTTACATAAAAACATCGTAGACAACATCGTTTTAGTTTCTACTTCTGGAAAACCAATGAAACGTGAAACAGATTTAATAGATGTTTGGTTCGATTCTGGTTCGATGCCTTATGCACAATGGCATTATCCATTCGAAAACAAAGAATTAATTGACGAAAACAAGTCTTTCCCTGCCGATTTCATCGCAGAAGGAGTAGATCAAACCCGTGGTTGGTTTTATACATTACATGCTATCGGAACGTTAGTTTTTGATAAAGTGGCGTATAAAAACGTAGTATCAAACGGATTAGTGCTAGACAAAAACGGACAAAAAATGTCGAAACGTCTAGGAAATGCGGTGGATCCATTTACAACATTAGCAGAATATGGTCCAGATGCGACGCGTTGGTACATGATTTCGAATGCGAATCCTTGGGATAACTTAAAATTTGATATTGAAGGTGTGGCTGAGGTGCGTAGAAAATTCTTTGGTACTTTATATAATACGTATTCGTTCTTTGCGTTATATGCAAACATTGACGGATTTACGTATAGTGAAGCTGAGGTTCCATTAGCAGAAAGACCAGAAATTGACCGTTGGATTTTATCGGAATTAAATACGTTAATTCAACAAGTGGATGAAGCCTATGCAGACTATGAACCAACTCGTGCAACACGTGTAATTTCCGATTTTGTACAAGAGAATTTAAGTAACTGGTACGTGCGTTTATGTCGTCGTAGATTCTGGAAAGGTGAGTACGCTCAAGACAAAATTGCGGCTTATCAGACGCTTTATACTTGTTTAGAAACGGTTGCTAAATTAGCAGCACCGGTAGCGCCATTCTTCATGGATAAGTTGTATAAAGACTTGAATGCCACTACTAATAAGGAAAGTTTTGAAAGTATTCACTTGGCAAACTTCCCGGTTTCGGTTGAAAACTTTGTTGATAAATCACTAGAAAGCAGAATGCAGAAGGCACAAACGATTTCTTCATTGGTTTTATCACTTCGTAAAAAAGAAATGATTAAAGTGCGTCAACCGTTACAAAAGGTAATGATTCCGGTACTTGACGAGGTTTTCAAAGCGGAAATTTTAGCCATTGAAGACTTAATTAAAGCGGAAGTTAACGTAAGAGAAATTGAGCTGTTAGAAGACGCTTCTGGTGTGCTAGTCAAGCAAATAAAGCCAAATTTTAAAGCATTAGGACCACGCTTCGGTAAAGATATGGGCTTGATTGCCAAAGAGATACAGCAATTTTCGCAAGAACAAATCAATGAATTGGATAAAGTTGGCGAAATAACGATTGTTAGTTCAGAAAAAAGTATTACTTTAACAATCGAAGATGTAGAGATTTCGTCTCAAGATATTCCAGGTTGGTTAGTAGCCAATTCAAACGGAATTACAGTAGCTTTAGATATTACCATTTCTGAAGAATTACGTAAAGAAGGAATAGCGAGAGAGTTAGTCAACAGAATTCAAAATATTCGTAAAGATTCTGGTTTTGAAGTTACAGATAAAATTAAAGTTCAAATTCAAAATAACGAAACAATTGAACAAGCGGTTACCGCAAATGAATCGTACATTAAATCGGAAACTCTTACAAATGAACTAGTTTTTGTATCGGAAGTTAATAATGGTACAGAAATTGAGTTTGATGAGTTAAAAACAGTAATATTAATTTCTAAATAATTGGAAAGATGGTAGAGGAAAAAATAAGATTCTCGGATGCTGAATTAGCAGAGTTTAAAGAGTTAATTCAATCAAAATTAGAGAAAGCTAAAATCGATTTAGATTTAATCAAGAGTGCTTATTTAAATGATTCAAATAACGGAACTGACGATACTTCGCCAACGTTTAAAGCTTTCGAAGAAGGAAGTGAAACAATGAGTAAAGAAGCGAATTCGCAATTAGCAATTCGTCAGGAAAAATTCATTCGTGATTTAAAAAATGCTTTGATACGTATTGAAAATAAAACGTACGGGTTATGTAAAGTAACAGGAAAATTAATCAACAAAGAAAGATTAAAGATTGTTCCTCACGCTACGATGAGCATTGAAGCTAAAAATTTACAGCGTTAAAAAACGTTAATAAATATACAAAACGCTCCTTTTGGGGCGTTTTTTATTATATAAAATTGCTACTTTTGCACAAATAATTGAAAAATGAATCTAAAAAAAGCCTATTTATTTGTATTTCTTATCTTATTAATTGATCAAGTAAGTAAAATATATATCAAAACGAATTTTTATCTTAACGAGCAAGTGAAAGTGTTCGATTGGTTTAGAATTTATTTTGTAGAAAATGAAGGAATGGCTTGGGGAGCTGAAATACCTGGAAATTATGGAAAATTGTTTTTAACCACTTTCCGAATTTTTGCAGTTGGTGGAATTGCATGGTGGTTAAATGATTCTATTAAAAAAGGTTTGTCTAAATATTTAACGGTTGCGATTACATTAATTTTAGCTGGAGCCATTGGAAATATTATCGATTCGGTTTTTTATGGCGTAATTTTTAACGATAGTTATAGTCAAGTAGCAACAATTTTTTCTAATGATCCCTACGGAACCTGGTTTCACGGTGAAGTTGTAGATATGTTTTATTTCCCAATTATTAAAGATATTCCTATGCCAGAATGGGTTCCGGTTATTGGTGGAAAACCTTTTACTTTTTTCAATGCCATTTTTAATGTTGCCGATGTAGCAATTTCAACTGGATTCGGTATTTTAATCGTGTTTAATAAAAGATGTTTTAAGTAATTAACAAAACATATAAAGAAATAAAACCGTCTAGTTATTAAACAAGACGGTTTTATTGTTTTAAAAAATGAATATCTTTTACGGTGCCTTCTGAGGAAAGTTTTATACTTACTATTTGATGATTGGTATTTCTTTCAAATTGATAAGAAGTTCGAGCATTGTTTCCAAATTCGTCAATTTCTAAGGTTGATAAAGGAATGTTTTCATTGTTTTTATAACTTAAAAATAATTGATTCTCTTTTTTGAAAAATGTATAAGTGGTATTCAATTCTTCTGAGAAATAGTTTCCTATGAATTCATCAATTTTTACGGTTTCTGGATTCACAAATTGCGCTCTTTTGAAGTAAAAAGGTGTTCCACCGAAAGAAATAATCACATCTTGATTTTTACTTTTGGTAAAATCATACGTTACGCTTTTATTGTTTATTCTGTGAAATTTGCTTTTTTCATATTTAATCAGTGCAATTCCTTTTTTTGCTTGACTTCCTTTCGCTTTTAACGTATCATTTTCTATAAAAAACTCCATTTTCATAGCGCTATTCAGCTCTTTATATTGTCCGATAAATGTATTTAAATCTTCGTTTTTATAAACTTGCTTACTCTTTGATTTTTTTATAGTTTTTTCGTTAACAAACAAATCTATAATTTGATATGAAAGCGGAGTAGGGCTGATAGATTCTAAATTTGTCAGAATAATTATTCCTAATTTCTTTTCAGGAAGTGTAATCAACTGCGTTTGTCCGCCCCAACCATATCCGCTATGGCTAACTGTTGTGAAACCTTTATATGAATCCACCATAACACCTCGAGCATATTTAGCTTTTTCCCCATTTTCTAATTTCTCACACTGAATTAAGAATTTCGAAAGCGCTTTGAATTTGGAATTTGTACCATTTAAAACAGACACCCATTTTATTAAATCTTCCAAATTGGATCCCATACTTCCCGCACCATAACTTTCTTGTGTGCTAGTAGTTGTAATATAATTTCCATCTGAAAATTGATAACCAGTGGCTTTATTTCCTATTATTTGTTTGTTCGAAATTTTAAAACAACTCGAATACATTTGCATCGGTTGAAACAGTTTTTCTTGGGCAAATTCATTCAGATTTTTACCAGAAATACGTTCGATAATAATAGCTAATAACGTGTAATTGGTGTTACTATACAGTACTTTTTCACCAGGTTTGTTATTTAATCTTTTTTGGTTGGCAGCCAATTGCAAAACCGTTTCATTATTATAATATTCTGTATCGTAATTAAAACCTTGTAAATCCATAATCGCATGGTAATTTCTGATACCACTCGTATGATTTAGTAAATGTTTTATTTTTATTGGCATTCCATAATTTGGCATTTCTGGAAGATAGTTTCGAATATCATCTTCTAATGAAAGTTTCTTTTCTTGAACCAACACCCAAATACAAGATGCTGTAAATTGTTTCGCAACAGAAGCTACACTAAATATGGTTTCTGTGTTGTTTTTTGTGTTGTTTTCGATGGAAGAAAGACCAATTCCTTTCGAATAAATTACCTTTCCGTTTTGGATAATGCCAATACTTAATCCAGGAGCATTTGGTTTTTCGAAAGTTTGTAAAATTTCATCAATTTTTTCGGTTTCTTGGCTAAAAATAGTTTCTGATACTAATAAAGTAATTAGAAATAGAAAGAATCGAATCATGAATTGACTGATTTATATTTTTGATAAAAGTAAGTTGGCAACAATACGAAGTTTAGCAATAGGAAACCGGCAAATACAATCATCCCACGAAATGGCCACACTAAAAATTCAAACATAGCTCCTATTCCAAGAATAAAACACGTTAAGAAAGCTAAGATGTAAAATGACTTTTTCATAATTATTTGTTTTTTAAAATTGTTTTTTGAAAAGAACGTTTGTATTGATTATATAAACCAAATGGCAGTGTCATAAATATTAAAATTCCAAAACCTGTAGCTAGTAAAACACTTGAATACGGCCATTGATTTAATTTAAATAAAAAACCTAAAGCTAACAGCATGATATTGAATGTAGAAAGCAAGAAAAACGCTTTTTTTCTCATTAAAAAAGATTGAATTAAGGCTTTTTCATTGATTTCTTTTTGCATGATTTGAATTGCCGCATAACCACCTAAATTCTGAATTGCTTCTTGATAAGCTATTTCAAAATCTTCACCGTTATAACATTCGATATGTGTGCAAATATGATCCATCAAATCGTCTTTTAGGTTGCCATCTTTCACATTATAGAACTTCAAATTGGTTTCTATAAATTCAATATTTGAATCCGTTAGTTTCATGATGTAGTAGTTTTCGAATTAAAAATTAAGTGCAACGTATTGATGAAATCGTTCAATTCAGCAGTAATTTCAATAACAGCCATTTGACCAGCTGGTGTAATTTTATAATATTTTCGCACACGCTTACCAATATAAACTTTCTCAGTTTCTAAGATGGCATCGGCTTCTAATTTGTGTAAAATTGGATACAATGCACCTTCAGAAATGTCAATTTTACCTTTGGTCATCTCTTTTACTTTTTGGGTAATCTCATAGCCATACATTTTATCATTTTCACTTATCAGCTTCAAAATGATTGGAAGTAGGGTTCCTTTGGTTAATTCTTTATTATACATTTGACAAATATACATTTTATTTCGATGTATTTACAAAAACGCAATTATTTTTTTTATATAGTGTATTTAACTCGATTTTAATCTTTATTTATACCACTTTTAAATAATCATATCGTAAATTTGCCACAAATAATTATGATATGTTCGATGTTCAGAAAATAAGAGCGCAATTTCCTATATTATCTCAAACTGTTAATGGAAAACCATTAGTGTATTTTGATAATGGTGCTACTTCGCAAAAACCTCAAGTGGTAATTGATTGTATAGTAGATTATTATTCAAAATATAATGCTAATATTCATCGTGGCGTGCATACGTTAAGTCAAATCGCAACGGACGCATATGAAGAAGCACGTTTGAAAATTCAAAAGCACTTCAACGCAAAGCAATCGTATGAGATTATTTTTACTTCTGGAACGACAGAAAGTATCAATTTGGTTGCGAATGGTTTTGCTTCTTTATTACAAAAGGGTGATGAAATTATAGTTTCGGCTTTAGAACATCACAGTAATATTGTGCCTTGGCAAATGTTATGCGAACATACAGGTGCAATCTTAAAAGTAATTCCTATGAGTATTCATGGCGAATTAATGATGGATGAATATGATAAATTATTGTCGGATAAAACGAAATTAGTTTTCTGTAATCATATTTCTAATGCATTAGGAACCTTAAATCCAATTGAAGAAATTATCCAAAAAGCACATAAAGTTGGAGCTGCGGTTTTAATTGATGGCGCACAATCTTGTCCGCACATCAAACCAGATGTTCAAGCGTTGGATGTGGATTTTTATGTAACTTCAGCACACAAAATGTGTGGTCCAACTGGAGTTGGAATGTTATATGGAAAAGAAGAATGGTTACGCAAATTGCCACCTTATAAAGGCGGTGGAGAAATGATCGCTACGGTAACTTTCGAAAAAACCACGTATGCCGATTTACCTCATAAATTTGAAGCAGGAACACCAAATATTTGTGGCGGAATTGCTTTTGGAGCGGCAATTGATTATTTGAATGAAGTAGGTTTTGAGAATATTGCCAAACATGAACATGAATTATTAGCTTACGGAACACAACGTTTACAAGAAATTGATGGAGTAACTATTTATGGACCAAGTGATTTAACTAAAAAAGCTTCGGTTATTTCTTTCAACATTGAAAATATTCATCCGTATGACATTGGCACGATTATAGATAAATTAGGTATAGCGGTGCGTACTGGTCATCATTGTGCACAACCGATAATGGACTTTTTCAAAATACCAGGTACAATTAGAGCAAGTTTTGCATTCTATAATACTAAAGAAGAAATTGATATATTTGTAGAAGCCGTTAAAAAAGCAAAAATGATGTTATCTTAAATGAACGAATTAACACATAACATATATTTTTTGAGATAGAAAATTTATATGATTTATATGTTTAAAAAATTATGGATATGAAAGCAATTACAATTTTAGCAACTATTGCCATCACAATTGCAAGTTGCAACTGCCAAAAAAAGGCTACAGAAACGAATGCAGTAGCTAATAGTAATGCTGTTGAAAAAGTAGCCGTATCAAATAATACAACACAAAGTACTGTGCCAACTATTTATTACGAAGCAACTTCAAGAGGTGTTTTTTTATCTATTAAAGTAGAAAATCAAGTGCTTTATGTTTCTAAAGAGAGAGATTTCAAAGACTATTCCGATAAAATTCAAATTTCGGATGCCGATTGGAAGGAAATTTCAACCTTAGCAAAAGCTGTTGATTTAGATAAAGTTAAAGATTTGAAATGGCCAACAGAAAAAAGATATTATGATGGTGCACCTCATGCCAATATCATTTTCGAATCGAAAGGTGTAAAATATCCTGCAAATGGATTTGATCATGGTTTTCCACCTGTACAAATCGAAAAATTAGTCAATAAAATTACGAAATTAGCAGAATAGAAGAATGAATATTAAAGATATACAAAACGAAATTGTTGAGGAATTCTCCATGTTCGACGATTGGATGGATCGCTACGAATATATTATCGAGTTAGGAAAAGGATTGCCGATAATTGAAGAACAATTTAAAACAGAAGACAATATTATTAAAGGTTGCCAATCTAAAGTTTGGGTTCATGCCGAAGAAAAAGAAGGGAAAGTAGTTTTCTCAGCAGATAGTGATGCCATTTTAACGAAAGGAATCATTGCCATTTTAATTCGTGCTTTTTCCAATCAAACACCAGCTGATATTTTAGCAGCAAACACTGATTTTGTGGACGAAATAGGATTAAAGGAACACCTTTCTGCTACGCGAGCAAACGGATTGGTATCTATGATTAAAAAAATAAAAATGTATGCTTTAGCTTTCGGAGCTAGACAATAAATAAATTTAGATTTCAATCGCAGTAGCAATTTAGCGTGTATAAAAAATTAATTCTGGGACTGAGATTGTAAACTGAGACTAAAAATTAATAAAATGGAAGAATTTAAAGACGAAATAAACTTAGGAGAAAGCGTAGTAAAAGTATTAAAAGGAATCTATGATCCAGAAATTCCAGTTGATATTTACGAACTAGGTTTAATTTATGATGTGATGATTAATGAAGATAATGAAGTTAAAATTTTAATGACATTAACTTCTCCAAATTGTCCAGTTGCCGAAACTTTACCAAAAGAAGTAGATGACAAAATCACAAAAATTGATACTATTAAATCATGTGAAGTAGAAATCACTTTCGATCCACCTTGGAGCAAAGATTTAATGAGTGAAGAAGCAAAATTAGAATTAGGAATGCTTTAATATAGTGTTCAGTGTTCAGTTTTTAGTTAGCAGTTTCCTACTAATTACTATTCATTTTTACTAATTACTTAAATTATGGACGAAATTGTAAATAAAGTTGCCAATAGTAAGTTAGTAGTTTTTGATTTAGAAGATTACTATCCAGATGATCATGTGATTGCAGTTGACATTTCACAATGGTTGTTTGGCGGATTTGTATTGAAAGAAACCGAATTTAGAGCACAATTAAAAAACACAGATTGGTCTGTTTATACCGATAAATATGTGGCGTTATATTGTTCGGAAGATGCTATTTTACCAGCTTGGGCGTATGCATTAGTTGCTGTTCATTTGGCGCCATATGCTTTAAAAGTGATTCACGGTGATTTGAAAAGCGCAATTATCGATTGGTATCAAGATATTTTAAATAAATTAGATTATACGGAATATTTTGAGAAACCATTAATCTTAAAAGGTTGTGCTAAAAAAGAAGTGCCAAACGAAGTTTATACATTGGCAATTCAAAAATTGATGAAAGTTTCAAAAAGTGTCATGTTCGGAGAAGCTTGTTCCGCCGTGCCTTTATTCAAAAAGAAATAATTTGAATTATAAATCATAAAAAAACCAGTTAAGTTTAAATTTGACTGGTTTTTGTTTTTTTGTCAATCTGAATTTATTTCAGATTCTGAAACAAGTTCAGAATTACAGATTTTGATTTTTTAGATTAGAAGACTATTCTAAATTCTCAGTTTCTTCTTCAATCACGTCTTTATAATCCGGATATAAAAACTTGTTATAAGGAAAACGACTGATGTGTATTTTTCTAACCGCTTCGTAAACTTTTTCTCTAAAAGATTCGAAGTTTTCCTTTTCTGTTGCAGAAATAAATAAAGTATTACTTTCTCCTAAATTACTCATCCACGTTTTTTCCCAATCTTGGAGTGAGAAATTTTTCGTTGTTTTTTCAATGGTTTCATCGTTTTCATCAATTTTCACATATTGATACGCGTCAATTTTATTGAAAACCATGATGGTAGGTTTGTCGTTACTTTTGATGTCTTTTAAAATCTGATTTACCGATTCAATATGATCTTCAAAATCAGGATGTGAGATATCTACAACGTGTAATAATAAATCGGCTTCTCTAACTTCATCTAAGGTACTTTTGAAGGAATCAACTAATTGAGTAGGTAATTTTCTTATGAATCCAAACGTATCAGAAAGTAAGAAAGGTAAATTTTTAATTACTGTTTTTCTTACTGTAGTATCAAGAGTTGCAAATAGTTTATTTTCCACAAAAACTTCACTTTTCCCAACGGCATTCATTAAGGTCGATTTTCCAACATTCGTATAACCAACTAAAGCTACACGAACCATAGCGCCACGGTTGCTTCTTTGCGTAGACATTTGTTTGTCAATCACTTTAATTTTTTCCTTAAGTAAAGAAATTCTATCGCGAACAATACGTCTATCTGTTTCAATCTCCGTTTCTCCAGGGCCACGCATACCAATACCACCTCGTTGACGTTCTAAGTGGGTCCACATTCCCGTTAATCGTGGTAATAAATATTGACATTGTGCCAATTCCACCTGCGTTCTTGCGTATGAGGTTTCGGCGCGTTGTGCAAAAATATCTAAGATTAAATTGGTTCGGTCTAAAACTTTGCAATCTAATTCTCTCGTAATGTTTTTTTGTTGTGACGGCGTTAACTCATCATCAAAAATTACCGAGTCAATATTATGCTCTTTTATATAGGTTTTTATCTCTTCTAATTTACCTGTTCCAACGAAAGTTTTTGGATGTGGTTTATCGGTTTTTTGGGAAAATCTTTTTATCACCTCTCCACCGGCCGTAAATGTCAGAAATTCCAACTCATCCAGATATTCGTTCAGTTTTTCTTCATTTTGGTTTTGAGTCACAATACCAACAATTGCGGTCCTTTCAAAGGTGTGTTTTTCAATTTCTAACATAGATATGTAAAATTTCTACAAAAATAGCCAATATTTTATAATAAAGAGGAGCTATTTTTAATCTAAAAATGTCTAATTTTTTTGTTTTAAAAAATAAGTTATGTCTAGTATTTATTTACTAATTTTTGAAAACAGATTTTTTTCTCATTTTTGGTGTAAAATGTTATAAAAATTTAGTTTTATAAATTTTTGTTGGTTTTTTATTAATTTTGTTTTTTTATTTAATATCAACAATATCAATGTATTATGAAGTATTTTGTCTTTGTTTTTCGAAAAAAATGTAAAATTTTCACAAAAACAAGCTGTATTTTTTGATAAATAACAATGCTGTTTTTTATCGATTTTAACTGCATTATATCGATTTATTTAGCTTAGGCACATATACTCATTACATTTGTTAATGATTATATAAACTTAAACACACACAAATATAATGAAAAAACTACTTTTATTATTATTTATGTTCGCAGGTTTCAATGTTTTCGGTCAGGAAAACTTTGAAGGCGGAACATTTCCACCAACAGGGTGGACAACTTTTGAAACCGGTACAGGTTTTGTTCAAAGTTGGGCAGAAACGAGTGTTGCCACATTAACTTATGGTGGTGTCGGTAAATCTGCTTATATGAACAGGGAAAATGTAACCACTGGTTTAGCTATTGACTGGTTAGTCACTAATCAAATTATTGTTCCTGCAAATGCACAGTTGCGTTTTCAAACTAAAACAGTACAAGCGGCTAATCAAGGAAGTTTGTTTGATGTAAAAGTTTCAACTACTTCTCAAACAAACCCTGCCAGTTTTACCAATATTATTTCTTGGAACGAAGATTCGTTAACATCAACTGCTAATGTTTATGAAGAAAAAGTAATCGACCTATCTGCTTATCCAGTAGGTACACCAATTTATATCGCTTTTGTTATGACAAATGACAATGGAGATAGATGGTTAATTGATAATGTAAATGTAGTAGAAAAATGTAATGCACCAATTGGACCATTAGCTACTTCTGGAGAAACTACTAGTACAGCTTTGTTAAGTTGGGGTACACCTCCAGGTATTACTCAATGGCAAGTTCAAGTTTGTCCATTTGCTGATATATTTGGTGGTACTTCTACTTTAAACTTCAATGCTAGTACGAATGTTAACTTTCTAGCAACAGGTTTACAACCAGATACTTTATATAAATTTCAAGTTCGATCTATTTGTACAGGTGGTTATGAGAGTGATTGGTTCGGACCAAGAAGTTTCCAAACCGCATCATTTGGAGATACTTGTGGAGGGCCTATTGTAATCCCACCAACATTACCTTATCAAACTACAGATAATACAGCTAATTATGTGGATTCGAATGATATCCAACAACCTTTAGCTTGTAGTGGAACTGCAACGAACTATATGGCTGGAAATGATGTATTTTACTCATTTACACCAACATTCACAGGTAATATTGCTATTGCTTTAACACCAACTAATGTAAGTTCAAGTATTCACGTATATAGTGCTTGTCCAGGAACAGCCGGAGCTACTTGTATGGCAGGAGTTGCGAATACAACTGCTAATCCAAGAAATATTAATTTATTTCCTGTTACAGCAAATACTACTTATTATATTATTGTGTCTTCTAGTGCCGCACAACAAACTGTTGGGTATACTTTAACAATTCAACAAGTATTTTGTAACCAACCAACTGGTTTAACAGCAACTAATATTACAACAACTTCAGCTGATATTTCATGGGCAGCAGCAGCAGGAATCACTTCATGGGAATATTCTGTTGCACCAGCACCTTATGGTTTACCTACTGGAGCAGGAGTTACAGCAAATACAAATACAGGTATTACTGTTCCTGGAATTGCAGGAATTGTTTACCAATATTATGTAAGAGCAAATTGTAACGATGGTAACTTTAGTATCTGGGCTGGTCCTTATACATATACTTTACCACAAGTTGCAACACCATTAAACTTTACTGATGGTTTTGAAACTTTAACAGGTTGGACATTAAACAACGGAACACAGTCTAATAAATGGGCTGTTGGAACCGGCGCTAATAATGGAGGAACACATGCCTTATATATTACAGATTCAAACGGTACTACAAATACTTATAATAATACAGCAACGTCTGTTGTTCAGGCTTATAAAGATTTTGTAATTCCAGTTGGAGCAACGCAATTAGATTTTACTTTTGATTGGCGTTCAAATGGAGAAGCAGCAGATTATTTTAGAGTGTGGACAGTTCCTGGAGCATTTAATCCAGTTGCAGGTACACAAATTACTGCTTTAGCAAATAGCAGAATTAAAGTAGGACCTGATTTTACCTCTACAACAACCTTTGCTACTCAAAATTATACATTAAACGCCACACCTTATGCTGGTGGAACTATGCGTGTAGTTTTTGAATGGAGAAATAATAATACAGCTGGAAATCAACCTCCAGCCGCTATTGATAATATTAAATTAGATTTAGTTACTTGTCCGAAACCAATGAATCCGGTAATTGCTAATATCAATTATAATAATGCACAAGTAAGTTGGGCGAATGGAGCTACAGAAACACAATGGGAGGTTTTAGTTGTACCAGCAGGTTCACCAGCACCAACAGCAGCATCTTTAGGAACTCCAGCTTCTTCAAACCCATTTACTATTACTGGATTAAACTCAGTAACATGTTATGATGTTTATGTAAGAGCAGTATGTTCGCCAACAGAAAAGAGTTTCTGGTCAACAGTAGCAACTTTTTGTACAACACCTCACTTCTGTGCAGGAGATCATTACTATGATATTGGTGGGGCAACAGGTAATTATAATAATAATCAAAATGCACCTATTACAATTTGTCCTGATAATGCAGGTGATGTGGTAACAGTTTTATTCAATCAATTTAACGTAGCAGCTGGAGATAATTTAGTAATCAGAGACGGTAACTTAATTACATCACCAATTCTTGGAACATTTACGGGTACAACTCTACCTCCATCTTTTACAGCTACATCAGCTAGTGGATGTTTAACATTTGTATTTACTTCAAATGCAACTGGAGTGGCACCAGGTTGGGATGCTACAATTTATTGTACACCTCCAATTACTTGCCCAAAACCAATTAATCTAACAACTTCAAATGTTGGAACGAACTCAGTTCAATTAAATTGGACGGAAACAGGTACAGCTACACAATGGGAAGTAATTGTATTACCATTAGGTTCACCTGTTCCAGCACCTGGAACACCAGGAGTATTAGTTTCTACTAATTCATATGTTTATAATACAGGATTACTTCCTGGTACAGCTTATACTTATTTTGTAAGAGCAATTTGTTCTCCAACGGATGCAAGTTTTTATTCTAATGGAGCTAATTTCTATACAAAACCAGTAAATGATGAATGTGCAACGGCATTAACTGTACCAGTAAATACTGATATGGCTTGTACTGTTGTTACTGCAGGTACAATTACTGGAGCAACAAACTCGGGACTTCCAACTTCAACATGTGGAGGAAATGCAGATGATGATACTTGGTTCTCATTTACAGCTACTTCTGCCGCACATATTATCAACTTCAATGATATTGTTGGAAATACGACTGATTTAAGTCATGCTGTTTATTCAGGAACTTGCGGTTCATTAACATTATTGTACTGTGATGTAAATAACTTTAGTTATAACAATACTTTTACAGTTGGTCAAACTTATTACATAAGAGTATGGTCAGCTTCAACAACTGCTAATCAGGTTGCTTCATTTAATTTATGTATAAATAAAGTAGGACCTCCGGTTTTTGCTGAAAATTCATCAACTCCTACCGCACCTACAACTTATACAGTTTCTCAATTAGTAACTGATGTGTTAGTAACTTCACCATGTGGAGTGGTTTCTAATATTACTTATTCTACTGGAACAAACTTCGGACAACAAAATGGAATCGGATATTTTAATAAAAATGGTTCTTCTTTTGGTTTAGATGAAGGTATTATTTTAGCAACTCGTTCGGCAAATACTTGTGATGGTCCAAATACAGATGGTTCAGAAGGTACAACAGCATGGCCAGGTGACGCTCAATTAACTTCATATATGCAGTCGATTGGTAATCCAGGAACATACAATAACTCTTCAATTTTAGAATTTGATTTCGTGCCTATTGCTGATCAAATTAAATTTGATTTCATTTTTGCTTCGGATGAATATGGAACATTCCAATGTTCATTTTCAGATGCATTTGCCTTTTTCTTAACTAATTTATCTACAAACGTAACTACTAATTTAGCTGTAATTCCTGGTTCAAACCCGCCAGTTCCTGTAGCTGTAACAACTATTAGAAAAACAGAATATAATAATGGTTGTGCTTCAGCAAACCCAACCTATTTTGATAAGTTTTATGGAACTGGAAATCCACAAAATGGATTACCTGATATTATTGCACCAACAAACTTTAAAGGTTATACCGTGCCAATGTCTGCAACAGGTACAGTAATTCCAGGTCAAACTTATCACATGAAGTTTGTTGTTGGTGATAGAACAGATGCAGCATTTGATAGTGCGGTTTTCTTAAGTAAATTTGATATTGGTAACGTAGATTTAGGAAACGACTTAACAGTTACTGGTAACAGTGCGTTATGTGTGGGTCAATCTTATGTAATTGATAGTGGATTAACTAATCCACCATATGAATTCGTTTGGTATTATCAAGCACCTGGAGCAACATCTTTTGTTGAACTTACAGGTCAAACAGGACCAACATTAAACGTAACAGCTCCTGGAGAATACAAAGTGGTAGCACATTATATCGGATCTGCTTGTGTTGGTGAAGATACAATTTTAGTAGAGTTTTATCCTGACTTAATGTTAAACACTCCAGAACCAAATGATTTATCAATTTGTACAACTGGAACAACTGCAACATTCGATTTAACTCAAAATACTCCAGTAGTATTAGCTAATTTTGCAACACCTTCAGATTATTTAGTTAGTTATTATTTAACTGAGGCTGATGCTATTGCAGGAATCAATGCAATTGCAACTCCTAATGCTTACACTAACCTTACAAATCCACAAACAATTTGGATGAGAATTTATAGTACTATTACATTCTGTTCAGGAGTTAAAAACTTCGATATTGAAGTTACTTCACCTCCAACTTCAGATATTGCTTATAGTAGTACTCCATATTGTTTTAATGATAATATTGCCAATGTTACATTTACTGGTACAACTGGTGGAACATATTCAATAATTGGAAGTCCAGCAAATATTTCAGTTGATGCTAACGGAACGGTAACATGGAACAATTTAGTTACGCCAGGTACTTATACAATTTACTATGCTATTGGAACAGCGCCATGTTCTTCGGATGATTCATTTGCTATTACAATTGATAATCCAATTACTGCCGCATTCACAAGTGGTGATGTTACTTTCTGTGATGGAAATACAACAGCAATTACTTTAAACGGAACTCCAAATGCAACAGTAACTTATAACGATGGAACTTCAGATCAAACAATTGTTTTAGATGCTTCAGGAAACGCAACTATTAATCACGTTGGAGGAACTAAAACATATACTTTAGTGAATGTAATTTTAGGAACATGTACTCAACCTTTAAGTGGTTTTGTGGTAATTACTGTTAATCCAGTACCACAATTTACAATTCCTGCGAATTTAACTTTCTGTGCCAGTTCTTCAAATGTAATTACGGTTAATCCTATTAACTTTAGTATAAACAGTGTAACTTATGCATGGACATTAAATGGAAATCCTTTACCAGATACAACAGCTTCAATTACTGTTAACCAGTCAGGTACGTATAGTGTAACTGTGACTAATCCTCAAACTTGTTTTAGCTCACAATCATGTGTGGTAAGTTCTATTGCAATGCCAGTTGCTGATGTTTTAGTAGATGTAAATGCTTGTGATAGTTATGTTTTACAACCATTAAGTGCTGGAAATACTTATCATACTGCTGCTAATGGTTTAGGATCTCAATTGAATGCAGGTGATGTTATTACAACCTCTCAAACAATTTATATTTTCGCACAAACGGCAACAAATCCAAATTGTACAGATGAAAGTAATTTTGATATTAATATAGTAGCTTCTCCTAATTTTGACATTACTGGAGAATGTGACGGAAGTCAATTTGTATTAACAGTTAATATTGCTAACCCTCAAGATTACAGCTTCGAATGGACTAACAGTGCAAATGTAGTGGTAGGTGGAAATTCAAGTACACTTCCAATTAATGAGGCAGGAACTTATTCTTGTACAATAACTAATTTATCTGGTATCATTTGTTCAAAACAAGTTTCTCAATTATTTGATAATATTTTCTGTCAAATTCAAAAAGGTATTTCACCTAATGGAGATGGTATGAATGACTTCTTAGAATTAAAAGCGCATAAAGTTCAAATTTTCAACCGTTTTGGTAAAGAAGTTTATACAAAAGAAAACTACAACAATGATTGGCATGGTCAATTCATGGGTGGTGGTGAGATGCCAGACGGAACTTATTACTACGTTATTGAATTAAGTTCAGGTAGTGAAAAGAAAACAGGTTGGATTTATATTAACAGACAAAATTAAGAATTGATAATTCTACTCTTTTATCTTTTTGGTAAAA